>JACSSI010000574.1 GCA_014879345.1 Anaerolineae bacterium
TAAACACAAAGCCACTTGATGTGCTTAAAGCAAATCGAAATTAGTTAGAGTCCCTTGCAAACAGCGTGGATCATCCCCTAAGCATACAATTAATGTATCTAAGCAACATCGGCTGGGTAGGGGAGATTTTACTCCGCCAGTTGGGGGATAAAAGGTGGGGAAAGGAGGAAATATGGAATTCTGGGAAACGGCCGTTTATTCAACCAAATGGTAACGCACGGCCAAAGCCACCGCTTCTGTGCGGCTGGTAACATCTAACTTGGACAGAATATGGCTGACATGCGATTTAATCGTAGACGGGCTAACCCCCAGCTTCTCCGCGATCTCACTGTTATTCAAACCCGTAACCATCCAGACCAAAACAGCCTGCTCCCGTTCCGTTAAGTCATGTCCCAGCGGTGGCGGTTGAATAGTAGCTTGAATCAGAACCTGGGCGGCCTCTGGAGAGAGTGTACTCTGACCGGTATGGGCGTCGCGAATAGCCTGAGCCAAGTTTGCCGCCGATACATCCTTGAGCAAATAGCTAATGGCTCCCGCTTGCAGTGCATCTTGTACCAACTTCTCTTCCTTGAAACTGGTCAGAGCAATCACCTGTACTGTGGGAAACTGTTGACGGATTTTCTCCGTAGCAGTGACGCCATCCATATCTGGCATCACCATATCCATCAAGACAACATCCGGTAAAATGCGCCCGCACAATTGCACAGCGGCCTCACCGTCGGCAGCCTCACCGACCAATTCCAGGTCGTCATATACCTTCAAGAAGGTCGCCAAACCACGACGTACCATCGTATGATCATCAACAAGCATCACGCGGATGGGCTGAGAAGGGATCATAATACCTCCTGATCTGGCGCTGCCAGCCAACGAATGAAGATTTCGGATCCATGACCGGGCTGACTGTTAATTGATAAATCCGCACCAATTGCTTTGGTCCGTTCGCGCATCATGCTCAAGCCATAATGCCCGGATGGTATGTCTTCCGGATCGAAGCCGCAGCCATCATCCCGAATCTGCAATGTCACCAGGTCGGCGTCAACATGCAGCATGATTCGGACTTGTTTAGCACCCGCATGTTTGGCAATATTGGTCAGTGCTTCCTGGCTAAGACGATAAAGTGCCACCTGTATCTCAGATGGCAAAGTGCCTTGTCCGGTTATTGTCACGGCAACGGGGATATTTGTGCGACCAGTGAGCGCATCGCCCAGTTGCCGCAGCAAATCGCCCAAGTCAGAATCGGTCAAGACCAGAGGACGCAGTTCAGCCAGCAGGCTGCGCATTTCCGCCATCGCGCCACGGGTTAACCGGCGCAGGTCTTCCAGTGATTGCCGCGCCTCATCCGGGTTTCGTTCCCACAGACGCGGCAGTACCTCGGCGATGAGACTGGCCGAAAAGAGCGATTGGTTAACCGCATCGTGCAAGTTTTGTGCCAGACGTTGGCGTTCCTCTAACGTGGCAAGCGTTTGCGCCTGTTCATACAATTCTGCATTCACCATCGTAATGGCTGCCTGATTGGCAACGATCAGTGCCAGCGCGGCATGGTGAGCTGTGAAGTTGTCCGGTTTAGTATGAGCAACACCGATACCACCGATGACACGACCCTTCACGGCCAGGGGTATCCACATCCAGGCTCGTATCCCCTCTAACAGCACGGCGGCCTGATCGTTCAGAAATGAGCGGAGAAACTGCGCATCTGAATCGGCACTCCATACGTCGGCGATTCGTCGTGGTGCGTGTCCATTTAGCAATGCTGCCAGACTTTTTGGGCCATCTAGTTGGATGCGGGAGGGTGCCGTTTCCTTCAACGACTGCGACCCCTGCACAGCCAGGGTGACCAGGGTCAAGTCTTCCAGTACAAAAAGCACTGCATGTGTGTACTCGATAATCACCCGTAACTGGTCCAGGATTAAACCCGGTTCAAGCGCCAGGGCAGATGCCAATGTTTGGGAAATCTCTAACAGGGTAGCCTGTTCGCGCTTACGAGCTGCCATCTGTGATTGACGCGCCTGATCGTGTGTCTGCCATGCGGTCAGTGCTGCCTGAAAATCTTCCAGCAGTTGTTGTTCCCGAGAACTGGCGGGCCATTGCTGTGGCAGAATGACAGGTGGCGTGTCTGGCTTACGTGCCATTTGGTGGAACAAGCTGGATAGCAGTGCATAAAAATCCGATGGCAAGGACATTAGATTAGTGTAACTGAACCCCTTGTGGTTGTCACTTTATGATGGGTAGGGTAGTCATCCAAATAGACGATTGAAGATGGTTTGGGGAATTTCTAATCAATGACAAACTGGATGGCAGTTGTTGCAGGGGTGTTAATCAAGTGGCGTTCGTTGTACAGTGCGGGAGATGTCTAGCGTGCCAGATTTGAACCGGATATTTATGACCAAAATGACTGAGCGTATGATTCGTATGAATATGATTGAACTGCCCAAGATGTTAACGTTAGATCAAGGTATACTTCGTGAGTTGCGAACAGAATCGCCGGAAGCGTTAAAATCCGGTGTGATTCAACCTGTATAATCCAGTAAACAGCGTCATACTGGTATGTCTATTAATTTAATCTATTTGGCAAAAATATTGGTTAGTCCGGATTATAAACAAGCAATAGCATACGCATTCAATCGTTTACGAGGTGAGCTTTCACCGAAGCTCACGTATCATAATCTTTGGCATACGCAAAATGATGTTGTTTTAGGTTGCTTGCAAATTGCGTCTGAAATGCATATTGCGGAAGAAGAGAGGCGATTATTAGAAGTAAGTGCTGCATTTCATGATATTGGGTTTGTTGAGGAGTATGCCAATCATGAGTTGAATGGGGCGCGAATTGCCACTGAAGTCTTGCCAGCCTTTGGTTATTCTGATCGTGAAATCACAATGGTGACGGGGATGATCATGGCTACCCGTCTACCGCAATCGCCCGCTACTTTACTGGAAGAAATTTTGGCTGACGCAGATTTCGGTGTTTTGGGTCGCGAGGATTTTTTTATGCGCAATCTGGGTTTGAAGCAGGAATGGGCCAATTATGGACGTGTGGTTTCGGCAAAAAAGTGGTATGAGGAGCAGCTCGCGTTTTTAGAAGGTCATGCTTATTTTACAAAGACAGCGCGAAAGCTACGTGATCCATTGAAGCAGAAGCATATTATTATGTTGAAGGATTTGCTGCAATCGCTGGATTAATTTCGTCAGGGAAGTTGAACTGTAAAACCAACGAAAACAAAATCTACTTTTCACTCTTTTGCCCTTACAGCAAAGACCAGGCGAGAGCGAGGGCAAACAGCCCAATAAACCCGGCAATCATAAAGCCCAGCGTTTTGGAATACCCTTGCGGCGTGATGTGGTTATCCTTATCCAAGGTTTTGACGATGGGGAACAAGCGCCAGAAAAATGATGAAATTGAGGCAATGAGCGCGACAACTGTTAATAACTTTGTATTGTCTCCCGTTGAAAGCAAAATAACGATGAGCAGCGCAATGAAAATCAGCTTTGTGCCAGCCACCCAGTTCACCAGATAGCGCACAAAAAGGTGCATCTCCGCATCCGCCTTCGATCTTTCCCAGGCGTTAAAAATGCCCACGCCATTCCCCATTTGTGAGCCAGGATTAAAATACAACATCAGGATATTCAAGCTTTCCAACAAAATGAAAATAAGAATAGAAATAGATAATACATTCATAATTTCTCCACCCCTGGGAGCGCGGACAGCTTGTCCGCACCGGGCGAACAAGCTGTCCGCGCTCCCCAATTTCCTAATTTAAAGGGCATGCAGCGCCTCGACTGGTTCCATCCTGGCCGCATACCAGGCCGGATAAAGCGATACCAATGAAACAATCACCAACAGCATCACTGACAGAATGGTAAAATCGCCAAAGGCAAAGCCGCCGTAGATCGTCGTACCCATCGTAAAACCCTCAACCATCGCCACCGTTTCGGCCGGTATGGAAATACCGACATAGGTCATATA
>JACSSI010000575.1 GCA_014879345.1 Anaerolineae bacterium
GCATGGAACGGCCGCCCGTCATGACGAGGTTATCAGCGCCGCGCAGAATGGCTCTGATTTCTTCCAGAGGCAAATCTTTTACATCTTGTGCGTCCAGGGTATAGCTTACTCGTGTGTATTTCTTCCGACTCATGCGGCTATTTTAGCATGAGTTTGCAATAGTATGGGAGAGGTTTTTGTCCTGGTGGTGCGCTGGGCGGATGGGGGTGGTCAGAAAAATGATACGGGTTGGGGGAAACGGCCGTTTCCCTTCAAAAATCTTGACATCAGCATTTTGCCATGTTATAATGCAACCGGTTGCATAAAAAGGCAAGGATTGATTCAAATCATGACAGATAAACCGGTACGGACAATTGCAGACATAGCCGAATTGGCAGGCGTTTCCAAGTCAACCGTGTCGCGGGCTTTAAGCAACAGCCCCTTGATCAGTGAAGAGACCCGAGAACGCATCCAGGCCATTGCCCAAGCGCATCAATACCAAATTAATCAGCCAGCCCGTCGTTTGAGTATGCAACAGACTAACACAATCGCCTTCATTACACATGGGTATCATAAAGAATTCTCTGTAGAAGATTTGTTTTTCATGGAGATGTTGGGTGCCATTACTTCTGCCTTGTCCCAAAAAAACTATGATTTACTGCTCGTGCATGTCGATCCTTACAAAACAGACTGGGTTCATGACTACCTGAATACAGGCAAAGTCGATGGCATAATCTTGATGACATCCACTCATAAATCGCAGCATGTACAAAAGCTCATTGAGGTACAGGCTCCGTTTATTGCCTGGGGCGTGCCGGTAACAGGCGCTAATTATTGCACGGTAACAGGTGATAATCTCACCGGTTCTCGTTTAGCTACAGAGCATTTATTGGAATTAGGACGGCGAAAAATTGCTTTTCTGGGTGGTCCTGAAAAAGATCGAGAGACACAACTGCGTTACGAAGGATTTGCCAATGCGCTCATTGCGGCTGGCTTACAGCCAGATCCAAACTGTGTTGTCCATGGCTGGTTTTCTCGGTCTTGTGGTATCGAAGGGATGAATCAGTTGCTAGATAAAGAACCCAATATTGATGCCGTATTTTGTAACAGTGATTTTCTGGCGATGGGTGCCATTGATGTTATTCGTGAACGGGGCAAACGAGTGCCACAAGATATTTCGGTGGTAGGGTATGATGACATTTCGCTGGCGCAATATAGCAATCCGCCGTTGACTACGGTGCGCCAGAATATCAATGAATCTGGACGATTGTTGGTGAATAATTTGATTCAATATCTGGAAACAGGCATCGTGACCAATGTGTCTGTTCCGGTGAAGTTGGTGGTGAGAGAGTCAACGATGCCAGGTTGATTTTTTTTGAAGTGTAGTGCAACCGGTTGCACTGCGTGGCGATAATATATTTTTTGACAAGTCGTGCAACCGGTTGCAGGGTTATTTGAGAGAAACATCTGTGAAAGGAGTAGATCATGTTTAGTTCACACGAAATTAAGAAACACAACGCTATTGAATCATTCCGATACTCACGTTGGCAAGCTCGGAAAGAGGCGTTGCTCTCAAAAGTTTGGGGCAAAGTGCCATGTTTGAAAAGTTTTGGTGATATTTCTGGGCAAATAACACCCCAAAGGCGTTCCCTGGGTGTGCGGGAAATTCCGGTTGAGAAGATTACGGGAACTGTGGGACGGCAGGATGATTTCGACGGCCGTTTTCGCCCACTAAAGAATCATTTGCGCGAACGGTGGGTCAATATTGCCGTCAATTTTCAAGATGCGGGTTGGCCGCCCATTGATGTGTTCAAAGTAGGGGAAGAGTATTTTGTGCTGGATGGGCATCATCGCACCTCCTATGCGCGGCAGGTGGGTATGGCGTTTATGGAAGCGAATGTGTGGGAAATGGTGCAAGAGCCTGCCAGCAGCCAGGTGCGAGATGTGCCTCCCCCTATAAAATATGCGCCGAAGCCGATCCCTGTTTCCACAGCAGTCGTGCCAGACTCATTGTGCTGCTGTTGTGGGTAAGATTTTTTTGAATTGCAGCAAATGTTAAAATCTCCTTGACTTGGAGTTAACTCTAAGTGGTACACTGTGTGTGGAGGTGACCTGATGAAGATCTCAGAAGTAAGTGAACAATCCGGTGTTTCAGCAGATACCCTGCGCTATTACGAACGTATTGGTCTCATCCCGCCTGTCAACCGAAATGGAAGCGGCATCAGAGATTACAACGACATAGATATGAAGCGCGTGGCGTTTATCAAGTGCATGAGGAATGCCGGGCTGCCCATTGAGGTATTGTCTGAATATGTCGAACTGGTGCAGCAAGGCGATAACACCATCGAAGCCAGGCAAGAAATCTTAAAGGAACAGCGCAGGCAGCTTGCCGCCAAAATGGAAGAAATGCAAGAAACCCTGGATTTGCTGGATTATAAAATTAGCGTGTATGAAAGTGCTGTGTTGAAAAAAGAGCAAGCAATCATTCAACTAGAGACTTAAATTCCCCAATCAAGCTGTAGAAAGTAAGTCAGAAAAAGCTAAAGCGCTTACTTGAAACCAATCAGGAGTGATGTATGCAACAGACAAACCTGGAACAAGAACTTATCCAGCTTTCTAAAACGAAATGGGACTGGATGTCAGAGCGCAAGGTAGAGGCTTTGGCCGCGCTTTTTCATGACAAGTCTGTATTTGTCCATATGGGTGGCGCTTGGGGGAAAGAACAAGAACTCGATATCATCAAGAGCGGCGGTATTCACTACAAAAAAGCGGATATTCATGACGTATCGGTGAATATGATGGGGGAAACGGCCGTTCTCCTCAACAATGTCACGCTGCTGGCCGTGGTTGGCGGCACTTCTGTCACCAATCCCTTTATGGTGACAGAAGTGTATGTGCAGCAGGATCAGAGTTGGCAGTTGGCTGCGCTTTCGTTCACCAAATTACTTACTTCATAGACTACAAAAGTCTCCCAGACTTTTGTAGTCTTGGTTTCATAAGGAGAAAATGATGCAAAGCGTAACATTAAACAATGGCGTTGAAATCCCTATTCTCGGCTTCGGTGTTTTTCAGATAACGGATCCAGACGAATGTGTACGAAGCGTGGTTGACGCAATTGAAACAGGTTATACCCATATCGATACGGCCGCTTCCTATCAAAACGAAGAAGCGGTGGGCAAAGGCATCCAACAAAGCGGTGTTGCCAGAGAAAACCTGTTTATCACCACAAAACTTTGGATTCAAAGCCAGGGCTACGAAGGCACTCTGAAAGCGTTTGATAACTCGCTAAATCGTCTGCAATTAGATTACATTGACCTCTATCTGATTCATCAGCCCTATGGCGATGTGTATGGTGAATGGCGAGCGATGGAAACCTTGTATCAACAGGGCAAAATCAGAGCCATCGGCGTTTCCAACTTTCACCCTGACCGCATCATGGACTTGATGATTCACAACCAAATTGTGCCTGCGGTCAATCAGATTGAAGTCAATCCGTTCCAGCAGCAAATTGAGACACAAACATTTTTGCAAGACAATGGCATTGAGATTGAAGCCTGGGCGCCCTTTGCCGAGGGTAGGAATAATATCTTCCAGAACGAACTGCTCTCCTCCATCGCTGCCAAATACAACAAAAGCGTTGCCCAGGTTATTCTCCGCTGGGTTACTCAAAGAGGCATCATTGCGCTGGCAAAATCAAGCCGCAAGGAAAGGATGCAGGAAAACATCGCTGTGCTTGATTTTGAATTGAGCGCGGAAGATATGGCGGCGATTGCCACGTTGGACACAAAAACCAGCAGTTTCTTTGACCATCGTGACCCGGCAATGGTGAAGTGGCTGGGTGAACGAAAACTGGCTGTTTAATATATGCACAGGAGTTCCCCATGAGCGGGGTGCACCACGATGAATGAAAATATGGCATCGAATTAACGCTAATTTACGCGAATTATTTGGCATTATCCAACAAAAAATTCGTGTTAATTCG
>JACSSI010000576.1 GCA_014879345.1 Anaerolineae bacterium
TGGCGGAAAGGAGAAGGCGGTGGCAAAGGCATAACTGGCATCGGCCGAGCGCGTGGAAGTGGTCATGAATTGGAGCAGCGGCACGAGCTGTACCGCACTCAATCCCAGGCCAACCAGTCCCGCAATAAACAGTTGACGCAGCACCAACAACCAGCGTTCTTTTTCTGCCAGGATGAGATAGAGCGCAAAAATCGCCCACATCAGCCCCACGTAAATGAGAGAGGTGGTGTGACCCGCCAGAATGGAGAGGGCAAACGGCACGCCCATGAGAACGGCGCTCCACCACGTTTGGCGGCGCACGCTCCACACTGTCGCCAGGAGCAGCCAGGGCAGCCAACTATTCGTCGCCAACAGCCCCATATGGCCTGCATAAATCCGCGCCGCCATGTAGCCGCTAAAGGCAAAGGCCAAACCACCCAGCGCCGCGCCCACATTTTCGCCGCCCAAACTGCGGATGAACAAATACATGCCCAATCCCGCCAACCAAATATGCAGCACAAGATACCAACTAATACCCATGTTGACGGGCAGCAGAATCGCCAACCAGGTCGGCGGGTAGAACAGAGCGACTTGTGGATTGCTCAGGAAAGGATAGCCAGCAAAAAGAGAGGCATCCCAGAGGGGTAAACGGCCGTTCCACACAGCCTCCCGCGCAAATTCCAACCAAGGCACAAACAAGCCACGCATGTCGTAACTGCCCACCGCTTGTCCAGCAGGAGGAAACAGCACCGCTTCCATAAAAAGCAGAGTCAGGAAAAACAAAATGGCTGCAAAAATGAGTGTCTGTTTTTTAGCTGACAAGGTTTCTCTCTTTGTTACGTCCGATTTATCGGTAAAATCCCCTCCCTAGCCCTCCCCCAAAGGGAGAGGGGACAGTTCGCTCCCTCGCCCCTGAGGGGAGCGGGCTGGGGAGAGGGGTGAATAACTATCACGGAACAACCATAAGCTGATACAAAATCTGCCCATCATCAATTTGTTGGCCTGTTTCATCCAGCAAAGGTAAACGCCAGCCTTCATCTTGCACCCACAATCCAGTTTTGACGATGTATTCACCCGGAGCCAAATCAGGTGGCAAGACGAGGGTGTGGTTGTCCCGCACGTATTTGTCTGTCGGCCAGCGGCGGGTGGGGAATTCGCCTGGATTGAGATGATCCGACTGCGCCACCAGCACCCCGTCCGCCGATAAAATGTGGACGAAGTTTTGATAGTTGATGTCTAACGGCCGTTCTGCCTGCCAATACAGCGTCATATTTAAAGTATCACCCGGCTGGACTGTTTTTGCCGAGGTATCATACCCGATGAGCGCAATCTGCTCACCAAAATCGGCGAATACCTGTTCCTGCGCTAGTTCTACCACGTAATTATCAGACTGGTAATGGAGGGCACCTGTTGGTTCAAGAATAAGCAGGGTAACGGCCGTTATGCCCAAAACCGTGCCTAAAACCAGCCAATCCATCAACCCAAACGGCTCCGGTTCCGCCTCTGATTGGGCAGACGAATTGCCTTTGTGCCAATACCACGCCAATCCAACCACAGCCAACAAAGAAACGCCGGTCACAATCCAGGCGGCCGTGCGGGCTGGTGTCGTGCCAAAATTCACATCGACCACATGCTCCCCGGCTGGCACCCACACCATGATAAAGCCTTCCGGTCTCGCCAACTCTTTCACAGCAGGCTGCCCATCAACCCGCGCCTGCCAGCCAGGGAATTCAAACAAAAACAGGCGCAGTGGAAACTCAATGGGCGCATCAACCGTGTAGCGGAAATGCAGCGGGCTGATCTCTTCGCTAATCACCTCAGTCCCGGCTGGCAGTGTCGCGTGATTGACCCGATCCAGCGGCTCTCCCGTCAAAAAACCACGCACCACATCCCCATTACGCTGCGGCCCCATATCGACGGTAGCAGGTACATAGTCGGCTGTCGAAGTTGTACCCAGCCAGCGACCTTTCAGTTCAATCAGCGACATACGCAGCGTAAACACGTCGCCAAATTCCGGCCAGGGCGAGACCTGTGTCAGCGGCAACGCAAATAAGAGAGGCAGGGCTACAAAAACGGCCGTTACCCCCGCCGCCCATTTCTTCTGACTAGAGAGCATCCCCACCACGCCACTCGTGCCAGCCCCGCCCAGCACGGCCAACATCACACTCACCGCGCCCAACATGCGCCACGGAAATTGGAAATAAGGCAAAAACGGCATGGTTTCCCATACAAATGACGACGCCGGCAGCATCAAGAAAATCAAGCCAGCCGCCCCCACCACAAAATAAACCAAATGCGCCCGCTGTCGCACCCGATTCAACGCCCACAACAGCACGCCCAAACCAGCCAACAGCCATTGCGGCACACCCAGATTAAAATAATACAGCGGTTCCGAAGCACCCCAATCCAACAGCCGTGACCAGGTAAGCATCTCCCATACACTCAAGAAATGGGTGTGGAAATCGTAGTTGTCACCCTGGCCGATAAGCGTGTTTAAATTGACAGCATTGCGCTCCAGGATGACGGGCAGCCAGAAAAACGCCGCCACGCCTAGCCCCAAGCCCAACGCGACCAACAGCGCCGCCCGGCTACGCCCCTCAATCTTGTCCGACCAACCACGCCAACTCATGACCAGTCGCCAAACCACGTACACACCCAACATGCCAAACCCGAGCAGTGCCATGAGATTATGACTGAGGATGACGGCCGTTATGGTGAAAACGGCCGTTATCCAGCGCCAAACCGTCCATCCCCGTGCCAACCTGTCCAGCGTCCAAAACGCCAACGGCAGAAGCCCAATGGCAAACGACTCTGCCAACACCCCTCGCGCATGGGGATCGACATACATCACATACGGCGCCAGCACAAACAGCCCCGCCGCCACATAACCGCCAGCCCGTCCCCAGTTATCACGCACGAACCCATAACTGCTAACTGCGCCGATGAGCAGCCCCAATACAAATACAATCTTCACCGCCGCCACCGGACTAATCCAGGGCAGCAGTTCAAACAGCAGCGCCACGTAATAGACTAAAGGCGCGTAATAATTGAAGATGGGATAGCCGTAGCCATGAAAAAAGTTAGGCGCCCAGCGCGGGTAAAACTCGCCGCCGCGAATGAGATAGCTTAATTCCGCCAGCCGGAAGATGTGGAGTTCCGCATCCGTTTCTTGCGGCAGACTGGCGTATTTGAGCAGCGGCCAGATCGCCAAAAAAGCAATCGCCATCACGACGAGGTAGCCAGGGTCTATGCGTTTAATGAGTTGCTTAAGTCGGTTCATCTATCTAAAAGATAAACCGCAGAGACGCGGAGGACGCAAAGAAAAATCTGCGGTAATCTGCGTTAATCTGCGGATCAATTATCAAAATCCATAACGGCCCAGAATATTATTTTATCCCGCGCAGTTATTCCAGTTTTCTATAAAATCGCGGAACAGGGCATTATCACCCGCATCCCGCTGCATCACAATCAAGCCGCCCGTGCGGAAGGTGACGCCGTATCGTGCTAAATCCAACTGCGCCACGTACTCGCGGTATTGGTCGCAGACGATGTATTGCTGGTCGTATAAGTTGATAAAAACCACGTCTGGATCAATCGGAGCGACCCGCTGACTGGGCAGGCCAATCACATATAATTCTTCCCGCTGTGCTAAATGGGGCGCGTAATCGTTTGTTGTCACCAGAGATAATTCAGGTGGCACCGCCGCCAACGCCTGCCACACCACGTCTGCATTATCGGGCGGGGTGAGGGCATTAGGAACGGCCGTTGTCTCCACAAATGGATTATCCACCCACAAACTATACGCCGCCATCGGCAGCAGGAGCAAGGCAAGCAGCACAGGCAAAGGCTGAACGTTGAACAATCGTCGCAAAGCCGACACCCCAAACACCGCCGCAATAAACAAAAAAGGCACAACAGGCGCCGTATATTGGCAGTAAATCGCCGATTGGCAGTGATGCTGTGCCA
>JACSSI010000577.1 GCA_014879345.1 Anaerolineae bacterium
ATGGCTGGCGCGGCGTAACTTTCTGTTGTCAGGGGCAGGCTCCAGTTGACAGACTGTGTGGCCAGGTCAATCGCATACAGTGTCGAGATTTGCGCCTCGTTGCTGAGGAGGATGTAGAGGACGCCATTTTTAACGGCTGGGCCAGAGGTAGGATACCCGTCCCCGATTTGCATTTGCCAGACCTGCTCCCCGTTGATGGCTTGAACGGCCGTTACCTTGCCCGTTACATCGCCAAAAAGCATCAACCCATCCGCCACAGCCGCTGGGAATAAAATGGGGTCACCTGCCTCAATATGCCACGCTTCTTGCCCATTGTTGATGTTGACGGCATACATAATGCCGCCTTCGCTGCCCACATAAGCCAGCCCGTTTGCCACAGCAGGTGATGCTAAAACGCCGCCCTGTGTGGCAAAGCGCCAGATATTTTCGCCATTGTTTCGATTGAGGGCGTACAAAGCCGCATCCAAACCGCCCACGTAGACAATTTCACCAGACACCGCCGGTGAGGAGAGGACTGGATTATTGGTGGCAAACCGCCAAATTTCTGCCCCAGTTTTGGCATCAACGGCATAGATGTTGCCATCATAACTGCCAAAATACGCCACGTTTTCTGCGACAGCGGGGGCGGTGTCTACCCAAGCTTCTGCCTGGAATGCCCAGGTGGTTTGGGGATTTTGGATGGGGGCAGTGAGGAAAACGCCAGTTCGTGCCAAATTGGCTCTGTAAAATGCTTCTGGCCCTACGTCAACTGGTTCACCGCTGCGATTCCAGCTACAGGCGGTTAACAGCAGCAAGGTGAGGGCAAGTGTAATAACTGTTTTTCGCATATGTATCCTTCTACATCTTCCCGGAGGTTCCTTAGTTTTTAAAAATTAAATCGGGTCATGAATTTGTCACTCCCGCGCAGGCGGGAGTCCAGTCAGTGGATTCCCGCCTGCGCGGGAAAGACAACGTTACCTGATTATTTTCTTAAACTGCAACAAACCTCAGGGAGGTTTATTTTTGGAATACGTCATCGTAGATGAGTTTGGCGATGCGGCCAATTGTGACCACACCTGCCGCATCGACGCTCCATTTTTCAGGAGCGGGATCATCTTCTGTCATGACGGTGATGGCGAAGCCATTTGCTTCTTGCCATTCACCGTACCAGACAACGGCCGTTTGCGCCCGCATTCCCTTTAATGACCCCGTTTTCCCAGCCAGATGCAGTTTCTCCGCGTCTGGTTCGTCTGTGCCGAAAGGGGAGAAGGGCAGATAGCGACCAATGCGGTCTGAGCCCACGCCGTCCATCATGCGCAGCATTTCAGTGCAGGCTTCAGGGGTGATGAGTTGACGGCGGAAAACGGCCGTTATCATGCGGGTTAAGTCATCTGCGGTAGCCGTTCCCAAATCCTTGATGTCTTTGCTCAATGCCCCAAAATCAATTTTGCGATGGAGGTGTACATTGGGGAAATCATGGTCAACAAGCCAGCTCTGCACAGCTTCCAGACCCACATGGTCGATGAGCACGTTGGTGGCGAGGTTGTCGCTGATGCTCATCATGAGGTAGGCCCAATCACGCACCGGCATGACAAGACCGGGTGTGAGATGCTGCAAAAGACCGCTGCCCCCAATTTTGTCGGCGCGGCGCAGCATAAGCGGTTCAGCCAGCGACGCTTGTCCATCTGCGACTTGCTGCATGAGTGTGAGCAGCACGGGCAGTTTGATGACGCTGGCGGTGGGGAAGATGTCATCGGCGTGATACCGAATCGTTTCTCCGGTTTGTAAATTGAGGGCTGAAACGGCTAAACGGCCGTTAAACTCAGCTGCGATCTGTGTGATAGCTTGTAAAGTAGACATAAAATTATTCCGAATCCGAGATGGCGTACAGGTTGCCGTCATCGGCGCCCACATACAACACACCATCATATACTGCCGGTGAAGAGACACCGCCGCCCAGCGGCAGGCGCCACATCTCTCGTCCACGCGCCGCGTCAAGGGCGTAGAGGTTTTTGTCCCAACTGCCAAAATAGAGAAAGTTGCCCGCAATGGCTGGCGCGGAGAAGAGGGTGCTGTTTGAGGCGAATTCCCAGCGAGCGTTGCCGCTACTTTGCTCAACGGCCGTTACCAGTCCATCTAAATCTGTCACAAACACCAGGTCTTCCCACACGGCTGGCGAGGAATACCCTTCAGTTTTGAGTTGGTATTTCCAAAAGAAATGATGCGTTTCCAGGTCGATGGCATAGAGGCTGCCCACCAGATTTGCGTCGGAGAGCACAATGTAAATGGCATCATCACCCACAACCGGCCCAGTTGTCACCGAGCCTTCATCCCCCAACCGTGTTTCCCAGGCGAGATCACCCGTGTTGGCGTTAACGGCCGTTAACTTCCCGTCAGCTTCCGCAAAAATCACCAGGCCATCAACAACCGCCGCCTCAAATAAAATAGGCGCATTTCCCGTCACCCGCCACGCTTCCTCGCCATCAGCGGCCTTCAGCGCATACAAAATACCGTCCTGACTGCCCACAACCACCAGACCATCAACAACAGCCGGCGAAGACAAGATGCCGCCGCCGGTAGCAAAGCGCCATTTTTCTTCACCAGTTTGGCGGTCAATGGCATACAAAGTGCCATCCAACCCGCCAATAAACACCAAATCATCAACAACAGCCGGCGAA
Source organism: Anaerolineae bacterium (assembly GCA_014879345.1). GTDB lineage: Bacteria > Chloroflexota > Anaerolineae > Promineifilales > Promineifilaceae. The sequence continues at coordinate 2,658 of JACSSI010000577.1, forward strand.
GAAATAACCACGTCATTCAGCGGAAAGCGCCACATTTCTTCACCAGTCGTCGTATTCACCGCATAGAGATTCCCATCATAACTGCCAAAATAGACAGTATCTTCCACAACGGCCGGTGCCGTAAACACCCATTCGCCCGTCTGAAACGTCCAATCAGATGCTACTGGTTTTTTCACTGGGGCAGACTGGTAAACACCTGTACGTTGCAAATTTGCGCTAAAAAACGCCTCTTCGCCCACGTCCTCAACGGTGCCATTTTGATTTCCGTTACAAGCCGCCAGCATCAATAAGCTGAGGACAGCCATAAGTAGATATTTTCGCATATAAAAATTCCTTCGATTCGCAAATTGTCGTTAAAAACTGCTGCATTATATTACTGGAGTCGGGCAAAATTTGAAACCGGGGTTCAAAATGACACGATTACCGGTTTATTTTCTTAAGTGCCATTAGTCCATATACGTACCATGATATATGAAAACCTGGGAACGCGGTCTGCCAGACCGCACAGGGCGGACAAGATGTCCGCGCTCCCAGGTTCCAAAGAGGGCGATGTGTGATCCTGAGTTGGCTATACCTGCCCGTGAGTTTGATCAGCAGGCAGCGTAAAAAAGAAAAGACTGCCCTTCCCCACCTCACTTTCCACACCGACCTGACCGTTCAACCGCTCGATGATACGGCGCACCACTGAAAGGCCGAGGCCATGTCCCTGCACCCGCTTTTGCCCCAGCCGCTCAAACTCCTGAAACAGACGTTGTTGGGCGTCTGGTTCCAGCCCCTGCCCATTATCTTTAACCCAAAAGCGCACCATACCCGTTGTTTCTACCACGTTAAACCCGACTGTGATGTGTGGTGGTTTGCCGCCATATTTGAGCGCATTGCTGATGTAATTAGCCCACACCTCTTCAATCCAGGGGCCATAGCCCAGGACCAGCGGCCATGCTTCAGGCATAATGATTTCTGCCTGAGTTTGTTGAATCGTTGCCTCAAACCGTTCCAATACGGCTTGAAAAACATCAGACATCATGAGTGGTTCAATCGGGATGTGGTCTTGCCCAATGATGGTGGCAAGCAGCAGCAGTTCATCCACAATCCGCAGCATCCGACGGCCGTTTTGCTGCATACGTTCCAGATAGAGTGCCTGATTTTCATGGGTAAACGGATGCAATTCTGCCAGCAGATCGCCATAACTGATTGTCAGGGCCAGCGGGTTTTTTAGGTCATGCGCCACCGTATGTGCATACGCATCCAATTCACGGATCAACTTTTC
>JACSSI010000578.1 GCA_014879345.1 Anaerolineae bacterium
AAATCATTCGTGGTGATGCCCATCATCATAGACAATGTCGTCATCGGCACCGTTGGCCTAGATATTCTGGATGAACAAAAAACGATAACAGATGATCAAATCAAGTTAGCGGAAACATTGATCTTACAAGCAGCAACCGCTATCCAAAAAGCTCAACTCTTTGAGCAAACAGAAGCCAGAGCTGAAGAATTGGCTGTAATTAATGAAGTTGCGCAAACAGTGGCTCAGCAAACAGACCAACTAGAACTAACCAAGAGCATACAGGCACAAATTCAACGTGTTATGACAGTAGATGCCTTCTTCATCGCTATTTATGATGCCCGCCATGATTTAATCGAATATCCGTACATCTATGATGATGGTCAGGTATATCAAAATCCACCAGCCACACCTTCACGCACCAGTCGGGTGTGGCAAGTGCTACAAACTGGACAGCCCATCCTTGTCAATCGTTCGCAGGCGGAAATTGATGAACTTAGTGGTCAGCAAAAAGAGACCATGCTTGGTGATGTGCAACGCATATCAGCTTCTTTACTTTACATTCCGCTGCTTTCTGGTCAGGATATTTTAGGCGTCCTATCCTTACAAAGCTATCAACTTAATGCATACAGTGAAGCAAATATCGCTTTGCTCTCTGGTATTGCCAACCACGTGGCCGTGGCCCTGGAAAACATGCGGCTTCTGGCAGAAACACGTCAATCAGCACAACGGGAACAACTGCTGCGTGAAATTTCAGCCACCATCAACACCTCTATCGACGCAGAATCAGTCTTGCAAACGGCCGCTCGTGAAATCGGCCGTGCTATCGGTGTTGAAACCTTCGTCTATCTAACACCTACTATTAATACAGCAAAGCCAGCCGCCAACTCAGATGCAAAAAGCAAGCAAAACGGAAACGGCGCAACCCTTTGAACCAGAGGAACCATTGGCTATGAATTATAAGAAAATCACACCGACCAGGCTCATAGATATATTTTCCTCATCTCTTTTTGAGGGAGTTGGAGATTGGCTGAAATGATAACCAAAATAAAAAGCAGTTTCCGCTTAAGGTTAACCTTTATGGTTCTCCTCGCTATTATCATTCCCCTAATTGTCACCTTGTCTTTTGTGGCAATCAGTGGCTTTCAGATCATTGAGAACAGCGCCAAAAGTGATTTAGCAATACGGGCAAACGCCCTGACAAACGCTGTGGAGTCCTGGGATAATGGCGCCAGATTAGCGATTCGTAACTTAAGCCAGCAGCCTGGCATTATTTCGATGAATGCCTTTTCGCAAAGAGCCACCCTGCGCAGCATGACAGATGTTTATACGGATATGTATCTCATCCATACAGTTGATCTGACTGGCGAGAACGTTGCCCGCAGTGATTTTGGTGCATCCCTTAATTATAGTGATAGAGATTGGTTCAAAGGGTCTATGGCTGGCAATGACGTTACCCTGCAAACGCTGGTTGGTCGTACAACTGGCGCACCTAGCCTTGCTTACAGCTCACCCATCCGTAATAAAGCGGGCGAAATTGTAGGTGCCACATTAGCAGTTTCCACTTTGGATACTTTGGCAGATAGTGTGGGTGCCATCAAGCTTGGTAATACTGGATTTGGCTATCTCGTCGATGAGAATGGCATTGTTTTAGCACACCCTGATCCCGCTTTTACCACTGGTGAATTGGTGAATTTAAGCGCGCTACCACCAGTAGCCAGTGTGCTGGCCGGACAACAAGGGCATTTCGAGTACCAAGATGAGAATGGCGTTGACTGGTTTACACATTTAGTACCCTTGGATAATGGCTGGGGCATTGTCATACAACAAGAAAAAGCGGAGGCTATGGCTGCCTTACCTCAATTTATTACCATGTCTACAACTATTAGCATCCTTGTGCTGATTATAATTGGTTTGTTGACATGGTGGGTTGCAGGCCGAGCTATCCGTCCTGTTATTACGCTGACGAATGCGGCAACGGCCGTTGCTGCTGGCAATCTGAATGAAGTTGTGGAAATTAAACAGACAGATGAAATTGGCACATTGACCGCCGCTTTCAACAGTATGACAGAACAGCTTCGCAGCCTGGTAGGCAACCTGGAACAACGGGTCTCTGCTCGTACCCGCGACCTGGCGCTGGCAAATGAAGTGGGGCGTACGGTTTCTGAAATCCGTGATGCCAATCAATTACTCTCAGATGCTGTGAAGATTATTCGTGATGATTTTGATTTGTATCTGGCTCAGATTTATCTTGTTGAAGATGATCAAGAGACTCTGATGCTTCGTGCAGCAGAAGGGCAAGCTGCGGATCGCTTGTTGAGCCAGGGTCATTTTCTTATGATTAACACGACATCTATCAACGGAACGGCCGTTTCCGAAAAACGTGCCGTCGTTGTGTCAGACACGGAGCAAGACCTCTATTTCCGCCCCAATCCATTGCTGCCCAACACTCGCTCTGAAATGTCTGTTCCCTTGCTTGTAGCAGATAGCGTCATCGGTGCATTAGATATCCAAAGCACCATTCCCAACGCCTTCACAGAAGAAAACGTGCCAGCCTTCACGGCAATGGCAGGGCAGTTGGCAATTGCCCTGCAAAACGCATCCCTATTTAGTGAAAGAGAGCAAACCGCCGCCGAATTAGAAACCGTCTTATCTGACACAGCCCGCCAGGCAGAACGGCTGACCCAGTTAAATATGCTAGGCACAAAGCTGGCCTCTGCATCCAGGCTAAACGACGTTTATCAGATTATTAGCTCTCAAATTTTGACACTCATTGCAGGAGATCGTGCTTCCATTGCCTTGGTAACAGCTGCTGGTAAGTCGGCTGAGGTGCTTGCGTTACAAGGCGAAGACGGGGCACTCGCCACCGGCACGACCTTACCCTTCGCGGGAACGGCCGTTGGTCTTGCCATCCAGGAAAATCGTGTCATTCATCTCCCCAAAGAATCACCCATGTCCACTTATAGTGATTCACGCCAGCTTGCTCAACAGGGGCTGCAAAGCACCATCATTACACCGCTGAGTGCTACTGGACATGTAATTGGCACCCTAAACATCGGCAGCGTTAATCCCTATGCATTTTCTGCGGCAGACATCTCACTGGTGCAGCAAGCTGCCGCACTTTTAGCCTCCACCATTGACAGTATGAATCTGGTTGATCGGGTACAAAGCCTGGCATCAATCGTAGAAAACCATCCTGACTTTATCGGCATTGGCTCATTGACGGGGGACGCTATTTATGCCAATCCGGCTGGTCTGGCTTTACTTGGCTTACCCGCAGATTATGATCTGACTGGCGTCTCCGCGCTTGATTTTTACAGTGAGAAAGATGCTGAACGGTTCATGCAAGAAGGGCTGCCTGCTGCTTTGGAAACTGGCTCCTGGACTGCTGAAATGCAGTTGCGCAGAGCTGATGGCAGCATCGTTCCTGTTGAACAAACAATTGCCATTAATTATGATGCAGACAACAAAGCCAGCAATTTCAGTATTACCATGCGAGACATCACAAAACGGCAAGAAGATGAAGAGTCTCGCCGCCAACTGACGACACGCCTTGAAGAGCGATTGCTGCAAGTAAATGCCCTGCAAAGAGCTATGACCCATGAAGGCTGGGCTGCATTCCTCACCTCTGACAACCGATTGGTGCAAGGTTTCAAGTATGACAACGAACAAGTTAGTCTAATCTCAAGCCGCGATGTGCAAAAAGGCATGGTTCCGACGCTCAGTGAAACAAGTGAAGCGAACAGCCTATCAGCCACGTCTGGCACAGTCGCCACACCTGTTGATATTCGCGGTGAGACGATTGGGGTGATTGGCGCACGTAATCCGAATGGCACACCTCTCACAGAAAGCCAGATGGCTGTTCTCAAGGCGATGTCGCAGCAAGTGGCGAGTGCTCTGGATCGCGCACGTTTGTTTGAAGAGATGGAAATAGC
>JACSSI010000579.1 GCA_014879345.1 Anaerolineae bacterium
GCGGCTGCCGGAGATTGGGCGGCGTATTTTGGCTGAAAACAAGTTCCGATCTCATATTGTGGCGGAATTGGCTGATTTGATTGAGGGAATTCCTGATACTCCCATTCGGCCGTTGACTGATTTGTATGCCCCGGATGCAGCCGATTGGCGTGAATACTGCCTGCCTTATTTGGAGCAAAATTGGCTGCAAGCGCCCTGGTTTTTTGTCGAAACCTATTTTTATCGACGGGTGCTGGAAGCGACGCAGTATTTTGAAGAAGGCACGGCTACGCAGGGGGTTGATCCGTTTAGCTATCAAAAGCAGCAGGGATTGGTGACAACGGCTTCAGCTATTCATCATTTGTGTGCATCAGTCAATCGCTGGTTGGCAAACCCAGAAGCAAGGGAAGCGGCTTTAACTCATTTGCTGCACGCGGATTTGTGGGGCAATCAGGCAGATTTGAGTCTCTGGCCTGCGGAGAAAGGGGAACAACCGAACAGCGCCGACGCGCATGATGAATTTCTGCTGGTGGATGACACAACGGCCGTTACCCACCTCCTCCTCTCCAACCCCACACGCATCGACATGATCGCTGATAATGCTGGTTTTGAACTGGTGGCCGATTTGTGTTTGATTGAATATTTACTGAGAAGCGAAACGGCCGTTACCATCCATCTGCACCTCAAAGCCCACCCCACTTTCGTCTCAGATGCGCTCATCAAAGATGTGGACGCTACCATTGCTTTCCTGGCGGCTGATGAAGACGAGACTACCCGGGCTGTTGGGGAAAGTTTGCGGGGGATGGTGGAAAACGGCCGTTTACACCTGCACACCCATCTCTTCTGGACCTCCCCCCTGCCCATGTGGGAAATGCCCGCTGATTTGAAAAGTGAACTAGCAGCATCCAATCTCGTCATCAGCAAAGGGGATGCCAACTACCGGCGCTTGCTTGGCGACCGCCATTGGCCGCTTACCACCCCCTTCGCCGATGTTGTAACTTATTTCCCCGCGCCACTACTGGCACTGCGCACCCTCAAATCTGAAATTGTTGTCAATCTGGCAGAAGGTCAGGCTGATGCCCTCACCACCCAAGACCCAGACTGGCTCATCAATGGAAAATGGGGCGTCATCCAATTTGCCCCGTAATTTGGGTAGGATTGCCTGTCGCACTGGTATTTTTTCCATAAAAAAAGCGCGTCTGGGATTTCTAATCCAGACGCGCTTTTTCAATTCAACAAGATTCAGCGGCGTTTAATGCTCATCCACCTGAATAGAAAGGGGATCGATGCCCTGCAACTTTCCAGCCAACTGCTGCGGTTTATGGATGAGTGTGGGCAAACATTGGGAACAAATCCAATTAGATTTTCCCAAAAACTGCATCGCCAATAAGGGTACTTCTGTATCAGCGCGATTACAGTTCAAACAAACAACCTTTTCGTTCATCATAGTCATCATTTTTCCTTTTTCGCCATTAGGCGGCTTGTTGCGCACGGGTAAAGGCAAGCCTGGATGCTTCCTTATAATTGTTATCTTTCACGGCATGACCAAACGCACGTTTTGCTTTGGGCAAATCAGCGCGATCCAGGTAGAGCAAGGCTAAATTGAAGAACGCCGCCGGCATCCGTAAACCGCCGCCAATCGCTTTTTCATAACAGCTAATGGCATCGTCAACTTGTCCCCGCGATTCAAAATCAACTGCCTGCCCCAACAGCGCGTCGCGTTCCAGTTTGCTCAACCCGCTCCCTGCCATATCAGACTCGTCTTCTTCGCGGAAAATTTCTTCTGCCACTTGCTCTTGAGCCAGGCGACGAGCCACGTCTACCGGATCATTACTGAGCGGCTGCACAGGGTGTTCGGGTTGATTTTTGGCTTCCGCTTCAAAAATAGCTGCCATCTGACGCACGGTTTCGGTGAGGGCATCTGCTTCAGCTTGTTCCTCTTCAGAGATGCCGGGGACGATGGTTTCTTCGGGTGCTGGCTCGGCATATGCTGCTTCACCATGCCGGATGAGGTCAACGGCCGTTAATACATCTTTATTCTCAGGGTCTAAGCGCAGCGCAGCCTGACACATCTGCAACGCCTTCTTGTTATCACCCTGCGTTTGCAAAATACGCGCAATCGCTAAATATTCGCGCACGGCGTCTCGTTTCTTGTTCTGGCGCTGAAAAATCATCGCCAAACGGCGGTGCGGCCCCAATAAATTAGAATCCAGTCGAATCGCCCGTTCCCAGTTGCCAATTGCGTCATCCAATTTGCGTTGACGCAGCAAGAATTCACCCACGGCTGTATAAGTTTTGGCCGCATCATGCAACTGCCCCTGACGCTCTTGAATGTCAGCCACTTTTTTAAGGTACGTAATGTCACCGCGTGAATATTTAGCAGCCAGTTTAAAACATTCAAGTGCTTTATCAAGCTGCTTCAAACCAAGGCACGCTTCACCCAGTCCCGCATAAGGTGCTGGTTCTTTGGGGAATTCAGCAATGGCAACACGATACGCGCCAAAGGCATCTTTCCACATTTCTCTTGAACTGTACATCGCGCCGCGATTGAGAGCTTCTTCGTAACGGGGACGATTATTGGCCACTTTCAAACTCCAGGGTAGCTAAATAAATAAGAATAAATGCAGTCGCTTAAACATATAACAGAGCGCCTTTATGGGCAAGCAATTTGGACAAATTGACTATTGTCGGGGACGGTACTGTAAGGCTTCAGCCAAATAGGCGGGCTGGATGGCTTCCTCTCCAGCCAGATCGGCAATGGTGCGTGCCACTTTCAGGATGCGGTGGAAGGCGCGGGCGCTTAAATTCATTTGCGCCATGGCACTGCGCATCAGTTTTTTACCTGTTTCATCTAGCTGACACAACTCGCGAACTTCACTCGGCCCCATATCGGCATTGCAATGCAGACCAGACGTTTGGAAGCGTTGTGCCTGAATCTCTCTGGCTCGTTCTACCCGTTCCCGCACATTTTCTGATGGCTCGCCTCGCTGAACGGCCGTTAACTTATCAAAATTCACACGCGGCACATCTACATGCAAATCAATGCGATCCATCAGAGGGCCAGAAATCCGCTTTTGATACCGTGTCACCATCGCATTGGAGCAAGAACAGGGATGGGTGGCATCACCGTAATAACCACAGGGACATGGATTCTGTGCCGCAATCAGCATGAAATTCGCAGGGTACGTGACGGTGCCACTGGCACGAGAAATGGCAATTTCACGCGGATTGCCTTCCAACGGCTGCCGCAGCACTTCAATCAAGTTTTGCCCAAATTCTGGCAGCTCATCGAGAAAGAGCACGCCCCGGTGTGCCAGGGATATTTCCCCCGGTCTCGGCCAGGCGCCACCCCCTACCAGACCAGCATAACTAACTGTATGATGAGGCGCACGAAACGGCCGTTGTCTAATCAACGGTGTATCTCCAGGCAGCAGTCCTGCCACACTATAAATCTTCGTCACCTCAAGCGACTCATCCACCGTCATACGTGGCATAATACTCGGCAGCGACTTGGAAATAAGCGTCTTCCCAGCTCCGGGCGGCCCCGTCATCAACAAATTATGGCCGCCAGCCGCCGCAATCTCCATGGCACGTTTCACATGCTCCTGCCCCATAATATCCGCAAAATCAGCCGCATAAGCCACCGGGGCATCAAACGCCGCTTCCAAATCCACCTCATACGGCGCAATCGGGCGCAGTCCCGTCAAATGCCCCACCAACTGCGCCAAACTGGAAACTGGAATCACCTCTAAATCTGGCAGCAGCGCTGCCTCCACAGCATCCTCCGCTGGCACAAACACACGTACAAAACCCAATTGACGCGCCAGCGCCGTCATCGACAAAATGCCTTTTGTGTGCCGCGTCGTACCGTCCAGCGATAACTCGCCAATAAACAAGCCTCCTTCCAACTTATCCGGCCATACC
>JACSSI010000580.1 GCA_014879345.1 Anaerolineae bacterium
ACGTTGTCGCCCGGTTCTGGCCGCGTCAATATCTACAGCAATATCATCCAGGCCAATCTGGCGAATGATGATGGTGGCGGTATCCGGTTCTTGATGGCAGGTAACTACCGGTTCAATGTTTACAACAACATGATCATGAACAACATCTCGACCCATGAAGGCGGCGGTGTTTCCTTAAATGATGCCCCGAATGTCCGCTTCTACCACAATACGGTCGCCAAGAATGTGACAACGGCAACGGCCGTTACCAGCAACGGCCAACCGGCTCCAGCAGGTCTATCCACCAGCCCTAACAGCAATCTCCTGCAAGCCACCCTGCCAGGAAATGCAGATACATTCAGCAACCCCGTTCTGTTCAACAACATCTTCTGGGACAACCGCGCAGGCGCCTGGGATGGCGATGGCATCGCGGGCATCGGCCAGGATGGTGATCCAAACCCGATAAACAATTGGGATTTAGGCTTATCCGATCTATCACAATTGCTCGAACCAACGAACTCCCTGCTGCATGTTACAGATGGCACCGTACCCGACAGTTCCAACGTTGTAGGCATTGACCCCGCCTTCATCGAAACCTACGACACAACCGTTCAGGCCATGCCCTGGCGCACCAACCCCAACTTCGTAGGTGTCATCATGGTTGCCGTAGACCTGCCGCCAAACCTGATGGGCAATTACCACATTCAAGCCACATCCCCGGCTGTAGATATTGGCGCCGCCAGCAAGCAGGGATCATCCCCGCCCGCATTGGATATGGACGGTGAACTTCGGCTGCGCGGGCTTGGTTATGATGCAGGCGCAGATGAGGTAAATCCGCCTGCGGCTGCCCCGGCCTTAAATGCGCCGGGTGCAAATGCAGCAGGAAACAATGTGCAAACGGTCATCCCTGGTTCAGGACAAGTTTTGTTCACCAAACAATATTTCTTACCAATAACCATTAACCAATAAAGGCAGAGAAACGAATCAGCTAAATTGAGCAGGGGATTTTGAATCTCCTGCTCAAGCGCAAGGAGAAATTCCATGAGAAAAAACATAAATCGCAAAATAAACAGGCGCGATTTCTTGAAGTTAGGCGGAGGTGTTCTCGCGGGCGCGGCTCTTTCACGGTATCTGCCGCGCACAATCGGTCAATCAGGCGCCGTCGTAGAGGCTGCCGGTTTTTCCCAGGTCTCATCAATCCCGGCAGATATTCATTTAGCTGGCTCAGATGGCTGGATTTATCTGCCCGGAGAAATCCCAATACCTGGCGCTATCAACCAGTTCTACCTGCCCGACAATTTAGCGCCAGCAGGCTTAACAGCCTATATGTTTGGCTTCCGAGATGTAACCGGGCTTTCCAATGATCTGGTGTTTGCCCAAAAGATGAAATGCCAGGCAACAGCCCCGCTGTTCTGGGTAAACGAAGGCCAGGAATACCGGATACAGTTAACCAATGTGGGTCTGGCGATGCGCCCAGACTTGATTGATGAACATACAGTTCACTGGCACGGTTTTCGCAATGCCTGGCCTATCTTTGACGGCGAACCCCATTCATCCGTGCGCGTGCCAATTGGACGCACGCTAACCTATTACTACAAGCCATTTCATCCTGGCACTTATATGTATCATTGCCATGTGGAAGAGACAGAGCATGTCCATATGGGCATGACAGGGTCTGTCTTTGTGCGGCCAGGCCAGGATGGGAATCCATACACCTACAATGGCAAAACGTTCACAAAATTTGCCTACAACGATGGCGATGGTTCAACAGGGTTTGACCGGGAGTTTGTGCTCAATCTAACCGATTTTTGGGCGGAAGCACATTGGGCCGATTCCCATGTGCAGCTACCTGACTGGACTAACTTCAACGCTGAGATTTTTATGATAAACGGCCGGGTGTACCCCGATACGTTAGCTCCCAACGGTGGCGTTAATGGCAATCCGTTTAATCCCAATGATGCCAATGGCAATTTAGTGCCGCCGGTAGGCCGTCCAGAGTTGCAATATCAACCGCTGACATCGCTTATTGAAGTGAATGCAGGTGATTCTGCCTTGCTCCGCTTTATCAACCTGACATTCAGCAAGCAAAGCATGACAAGCCCCGGCTTAAAGATGCGTGTCGTCGGCACAGATGCCACCCATCTACGCGGTACAACTGGTGCGGATAACACCTATGACACCCATACCATCCATATCGGCTCTGGCGGCAGCTTTGATGCGATCTTTACTGCCCCTGAGAATGTATCCAGTACCCAAACTTATTTGCTTTACAACCGTAACTTGAACCGTTTACACAACGGCGGTGTCGCTGGATATGGTGGACAGATGACAGAAATACGTGTGCATCCGGCTGGCACTTTAAAAGCTCAGTCAGATCCAAATACGGCAGAGTTTAACTAGATGCTGGATAGCTGCTGTGAAGTTTTTCATGCAGATGTAGGAGAATGCTCATGAACAAAACCGCAAGATTAAAACCAACTCGGCGCTCATTTGTCCTCGGCTTGATGCTGGGCATGATTGCCTTACTTTTTGTGGCGTATACTGCTATTCAGGTGGCGGCCGATGGTGCAGCTACGGCGCCGGCAACTGGCATTGTTTGTACTGAAAATGCTTCAGCCACGTTTACGCTGACTGCTAAAGATGGATACATCAGCATGGCTGATGGCAATCAGGTTTATATGTGGAGCCTGGCTGACGGACAGGATGATTTTCAATACCCTGGGCCGGTGTTATGTGTCAATCAGAATGATACAGTGACGATTGTATTGCATAACGAACTGCCGGAAGATACCTCGCTTGTATTCCCAGGCCAGTCTGATGTGTTGGCAAATGGGCTACCCATGGAGCCACAATTTGACTCGCAAGGGAATATGACTTCCCTGACTGATACGGCCGACGCCAATGGAGGCAGTGTCACGTACCAATTCACGGTTAATGAACCGGGGACGTACGTTTATCAAAGCGGTACGAATCCCGGCATTCAGACGCAAATGGGATTGTGGGGTGCTTTGGTGGTGCGGCCAACGATGGGGCCTGAATATGCGTATAACGATGAATCCACGCGATTTAATGTGAATACGGAATATATGATGATGTTGTCGGAGATTGATCCGCTTTTGCATCAGGCGCTTGAGCGCGGCGAGTCGTTTGACTTGAAGGATTATACTGCACGGTATTTTCTGATTAACGGCCGTACTTTCCCTGATACTTTGGCGCCTAATCATGCTTCGTGGCTGCCCAACCAGCCTTATAGTTCATTGTCCCACATCTATCCGTATGATCCGGTAGATTATCCTTATCCGGCATTGGATCGTTTTATTGGGATGGGTGTGGAAGGGTATCCTTTCCATCCTCATGCGTTTAACGCGCAGATTATTGCGAGAGACGGCCGTTTACTGCAAACAGACGCTGGTGACGACCTCTACGAAGAACGGTTCTCCCTGCCGATTAACCCGGGGCAGACAACTGATGCGTTTTATGCCTGGAGAGACGACTATAAATGGAACCCTAATGCTGCACCCGGTGATCCCGACGAATTTCCAGTAGAAATACCCAATCAACAAAATCTGCCTCCTGGCCTCTTTTATGGCAGCCCATTCTTGGGCAACCAGGATGTTGTGCCTGTGGGTGGACACTCATTTAACCAGTGCGGCGAGTTTTATCACATCGCCCATAACCACAATCTGCAACAAATTACAGGTTGGGGTGTGGTCTTGATCGGTCAAATTACGTTTACCCGTATCGATCCGCCGTTGCCAAACAATTGCCCGTAATTACGCGCAACTGACGAAAGGAGTGAGTAAAATGAAAGTAGAAAGACGACCTTTTCTTCGCGTGACAATGCTGTTGGCAATTGCGCTGATGCTGTTGGTATTTGTTGCCATAGGCAGCCTGTTTTTCGCAACACAGGCGATGGCTTCA
>JACSSI010000581.1 GCA_014879345.1 Anaerolineae bacterium
CCACTTCGCCTGACTATTTAGCCCAAAATTTAGCCGCCCTCGACCCTAACGTTGATCCCTTGCTGAAGGCGGCTGTGGAAACGGCCGTTAACAATCTCGTCCCCGCCACCGCCTCAGACGTCATCTTCACCGACGAACGCGCTCCCGTAGAAACCATCGTAGATACCCTGGTACTGCGCTACCTGCTCTCTGAAGGCCCAGCCGGTCTGCCAGGATTAGGACAGTAAAGGTGGTAAAGGTGGTAAAGTTGCAGAGTGGCAAGGTGGCAGGTTGCAAATCAACTCGACACCTTGCCACTCTGCAACTCTGCAACTATTTGATAAAGGACAACTCGACTAATTATGAACAAAGACACCCTCTCAACTATCATCCGCTGGCTCGTGATTATCGCCACACCACTCTTCTTAACGACCATGACCGTGCGCGTCCTCATCGCCTGGAACAGTCCCAGCTATCCAGCCTGGGAATATCAACGCATCGCGCCAGACATGTTTGGCTTTTCAGAAGCAGAACGGTTGGCACTGGCTGAAGCAACGCTGGATTATTTGCAGCGCCCCGAGCCTGCTTCTGAAGTTATCTACCTGTTGGAAGAGATGCGTTTACCCGGCACAGATAACCCCGTTTATAATGCGGCGGAAATCGGCCATATGCTGGATGTGAAGAACGTGGCCGATATGTTTAAGACGGCGATGTGGTTGTTTATGGTTATCGTCGTGGGCGGCCTGATTTTCTTGTTTGCCCGGCCAGAGACGCGGATGCAAGGGGCGAAGGCGTTGTTGCAGGGCGGGGTGTTTACGGTAACGGCCGTTATCCTGGTCATGATCTTCATCGGCATTGGTTGGGGACTGTTCTTCACGCTCTTCCACAACATCTTCTTCGACGCCGGTACCTGGACATTCGCCTACTCTGACTCGCTCATCCGCCTCTTCCCCGAGCAGTTCTGGTTCGACTTTGCCCTGCTCTGGACAGGCAGCATCCTGGCTTTAGGCGCGATATTGGGCGGCATTGGTTGGTTTCTCATGAAGAGATTGGGTAATTAAAGATTGAAGATTAAAGATTTGCTGGCCGCGCACCCTCTTTAAATCTTCAATCTTTAATCTTTTTGTTCAAAAAGGACTTTCAATGAATAAATCCATCGTTATCACCGGTGTTTCTACGGGCATTGGCTATGCCGTTGCCGCTGAACTGGTCAACCTGGGCTATCACGTCTTTGGCAGTGTGCGCAAAGCGGAAGATGGGGCGCGGGTGCAGGCTGAGTTGGGCGAGCGTTTCACGTCTTTGGTGTTTGATGTGACGGATCATGCGGGGGTGGTAACGGCCGTTTCCCAAGTCCGCGCCGCCATCGGAGACGAGAACCTGGTTGGTCTCGTCAACAACGCCGGTATCTCCGTGCTGGGACCACTCATGCACATGGACCTGGCTGAATTTCGCCAGCAGTTCGAGGTCAACCTCTTTGGTCTGCTCGACGTGACCCAGCAGTTTCTGCCGCTTTTAGGCGCCCGCAAAGATGCCCCAGAGCCACGTGGCCGCATCGTCATGGTAAGCTCCGTCAGCGGCCAGATTGCTTATCCCTTCTTTGGCGCCTATGCCGCCTCCAAACATGCCCTGGAAGGCATGTCTGATGCGCTGCGCCGCGAACTCATTCTTTACGGCATCGACGTCTCTCTGGTCGAACCGGGTACTACCCAGACCCCCATCATCCACAAAGCCAGCGAGCAAGTTTCCCATTACAGCGATACCGACTACGCCCCCATTCTCGACAAAATGCAAGCCGAAACCATCGCCGGACGGCAATCTTCCGCCATTCCCGTGGAAAAAGTAGCCCATATCATCGTTGAGGCGCTGCTGCATGAAAAACCAAAAACGCGCTACCCCATCCCCCGCAAAAAACTATCTGGCTGGCTCATCCCCCGCTGGCTTCCCGACCGTTGGTTAGACCGAATTACCGCCTCCAAGTTAGGTATTACCCGCCTGGATTGATAAAAGATTGAAGATTAAAGATTGATCATGACACCACTCTTTAATCTTCAATCTTTCATGTTTAATCCTCAATCACAATCTCCACAAAATTCGTGCGATACGGGAAGACGTAAATTTCTTGCTTGAACTTCTTTTTGCCCACAGCGACTGTCACTTCGTAGTAGCCCATTGGCACGTCATCCAAAACAAAGTTTTCGTTCCATTGTGCATCTGGGTTGACGCTGTCGCCGGTGTAGGTGGAGATGGCTAAAAAGCGGGAAGCGGCATCAACGCGGTCGAGTGAAACCGTTGCATCTTCCACAATAGAGCCGTTGCCACGTACCACCCGTCCCGCTACCGTGCCATAATCGGGGAAGGGATAAAGCCACAGACTTGGATTGTAGGTGGCGTCATAATTATTTTGCCCCAGGCGTACCTCAAAATGGAGATGTGGGCCATCGGCCACACCTGAAGCACCGGACAGCGCGATCAACTGTTCAGCTTCAACATGTTGGCCTTCAGCTACATAGATGTCTGAAAGGTGTGCGTACAGGTTGTAAACGGGCTGCCCTTCAAAGGGTGTGTCTAGTTCAATCACCACCAGATTGCCGTAAAAGTTGGTGGTCGGACCATAGGCAATAACATCATCTTTGCCGGCAACGACTACAGTGCCGCTGGCGGCAGCAATTACTTGTGTGCCTTTGTTGACATCGAATTCCACACCGTGATGGGGACGTAACGTGCCACCCTTGCTGCTGCCATAGGGATATATTTTATTTGTCCATACCGTGCCACCTTCAGGAATCGGCCGTTTTAGCCAATAATGTTCTTCGTCAGAGGTAAAAGGCAAGGCGGGTGGTGTGAAGGTGGGAATGGGGGTGACGGTTTCGGTGGCGGTGCTTTCTGGGGCGGAGGAAGTTGGCTCGGAAACGGCCGTTTCTACCGCTGTTATTTCTGCCTGAGCCGCCTCCAACTGGGTCGGGTCTACCGCCGCAAAAGAGGGCATCTGTGCCGATGGTGCGTCTGAGTCCATAAGGAGCGTGGTTGGCGGCGGCGGTAAGGTGGGAGAAACTGTTGGTGCTGTTGTGGGTGTAGGCGCAACGGTACTGACCACGGCGGCACTTGCCACAATCTCTTGCTGGCAGCTTGTCAGAGCAAGCAGCAAAACGAAACCGACTATTAAACCGACAAAAGACCTGACAGGTTTGCCAAAACCCATCAGGCCCCACTGATTGCAATCTTCATGATTCTGCGTGTGTTGATAATCCATAAATGTTTAAAAGCCACCGCGTTCACTGGCGACGATGGCTACTTGCTCCACAATTTCTGATGTCTCTTTGACGAGTGCTGCTATGTCACTTTTCCAGGCATTTGCCAGTTCCTGGTTGTTAAGGCCGGTGGCGTTAATGCGTACATTTAATGCGGCGGCCTGCACAGCGGCCTGCGCCAGGTAGACGGCGGCGGCCGCATCGGTGACGGCGTTGATATTGCCGACTTCTGCGATCTTTTGGGCGAGAACGGCCGTGTCCCGGCTGAGGTGGGCGACGCGCAGCGGTACTTCTCCAGTGCCAATGGTAGCCGTCTCAATGGCTATGGCCTTGCTCTCTGTATCCAGTTCTTTGTCACGATAGGCGGCTAACAACTGCTCAAAAGCCGCCGCGTCTTGGGCGATGGCGAGGGTGAGTTGTTCTCGGAGGCGGACAGCTTCAGACAAAATAGCCTCTGCTTTGCTTTGCACTTCGGCGTACTTCTTCCTGCCAACAGTTAGCCCGGCGACCATTTGGGTGAGGGCGGCGGCTAAGGCACCTGCCAGCGCGGCGGCGGAACCGCCTCCTGGAGTGGGTTGGGCAGATGCCATGTCATCCAAAAATTGGAGGGGCAGATTGCCAGTTTCTTGCGCTTCTTGATGTTGTTGGGCTTGTATTTGTATCTCT
>JACSSI010000582.1 GCA_014879345.1 Anaerolineae bacterium
AATCAGCAGGGGCATCGACACCAAAGCCAGACCAAACCCCGTTACTGTTTGTGTAAAGATGGCAGTAAAGACAATGATAAAAACGAGAAACGGCGTGATGGTTTGTACCTGTTCGATAATGATATACGCTCTTGGGAATTTGAGATTGGAGAGTAGAGATTGGTCTTGCATGCAATCGCTACTCTCGATTTTTATACGTAAGCAGTCGCTACAACGCGGCGTGTTAGCACAGCAACCATATCGGCGCGATAGCTCGTGTCGCCACGGAAATCGCCGGGATGAGTGCATTGGGCTTTAGCAGCAGCAACGGCCGTTTCCACCGAGCTATCATCCACACCATCTACACCAGCCACCAGCGCCTTCTCCGCTTCATGCAGCCGTATCGGTCGTGCCGCAATGCCGGTCGCCGCCAGGTTGGCAGATGCTCCATCCGCTTGCCACAGCGTGACGGAGACGATGGGATAATCGCCTGGGGTGCGGGCGACGCGCTCGCTGGCGAACCGCCCCGTCTGCCAGGGAATGGTGATGGCGGTGATGAGGCCAAACGGCCGTTCTGCCGCGCCCAGATAGTCAGCCAAACTCATTTGTACGGTATCCGGTGTGTTTAAAACCAGCGTGGCGTCCAGCACCAACAGTGCTGCCAGCAGTTCACTGTCAGCCAGCCGACTGGCGATGGAGCCGCCCAACGTGGCCGCATTGCGATACGTATTAGGCCCAGCTTGATGAATCGCTTTCAGCAGCAGGGGGGCTGGAGTGGGGGCGGCTTCTTCTTGGAGAACGGCCGTTAGCGCAGCCAGTGTCATCGTCGCGCCAACTTTTAGCTGGTCATCCGCTACAACCGTTTGATTAAGCCCCAACTCCTGCAAATCAACAACGGCATCGGTAATGTCGGCAGCAAGCAGTTTAGAGCCGCCAGCCAGGGGGACTGTGTTGGCTTGCTGCAACAAACGCAGCGCGTCAGATAAATTATTAGGACGGTAGTAAGCAGTGGGTTGTTTTGCCATGATTTCCTCTCTGGAAAGCTAACCGCGGAGAGCGCGGAAGACGCATAGAAAACCCTTTGGCAAGCGCAGGATAAATCTGCGAAATCTGCGAAATCTGCGGATAAATAGTGTGTGCTATAATCCGATGAATCTTCTCTTATTTTACTCCTAAAAGGCGGATATGACAGCACAAGAAGAGGCTTTAGCAAATGAGAAAGTAGAACAGAAACGGCCGTTGCCCCGCCGGCGTGGTGTGATTTTGCTAATTAGCCTGGCAATACTGCTCATTATGGCCTTCTACACCATCACAGACAGCGCCCACCTCACCCACAGCCATGTGCTAAATGGCGCAGACTGGATGGGCTACGCCGTCTGCCATCGCATTACCGAGCGCTCCTTTACCATTGCTGGACGGCAGTTCCCCTTGTGTGCGCGTTGTACAGGGATGTATCTGGGGGTGTTTTTAGTTTTTCTACTGTTATGGCTGGGCGGTCGGCTGCGCCGTGGGGGTATGCCCTCAACGCCCATCATGCTCATCTTGATGGCCTTCGTTGTTATCATGGGCATCGACGGCATCAACTCATATTTGCACTTCTTTCCCAACGCTCCCCACCTTTACGAGCCGCGCAACTGGCTGCGTTTGCTCACCGGCATGGGCACCGGCTTAATGATGGGCATCATTATCGTGCCAGCCCTCATGCAAATCTTGTGGCGAGATATAAGTTATAAACCAGTCCTCGCCACATTCCGGGAATTTGCAGGCATAATCGTGGTGGCGCTGCTTTTAGTTTTGCTGCTCCTGAGTAACCAGGCCACCATCAACTACGTGTTAGCTTTAGCCAGCACAGCAGGGTTACTCTTGATTGTGATGAGTTTAAACGTCGTGTTTTTGCTGATTGTATTACGACGGGAAGGTCGCGCAGAAAAATGGCAGCAGATCATCTTGCCCCTGACCATCGGCTTCATTCTCGCCATCCTCGAGTTAAGCATCATCAGCACCCTGCGCTTCAATTGGACGGGAACGATGACGGGTTTACCGGGGTTGTAAGACGAGGCACAGCCTGAGCTTGTCGAACGCGGAACCGGGCTTCGACAAGCTCAGCCCTCGGCGATGAAAGATTAAGGATTTAGGAGTAATCAGCGTTAATCTTTAATCTCTAATCTTTATCTTACGAAAAACGACTATAAATCAGCCATCTTTATTTTTTGTTGGTTAGAGGAGAGAAGAAATTATGTTTGAAGCACTTGCTGGCATTGGTGCCGCGTTTGGTTTATCCGGCAGCGCGGGTCTAAATGCCTACATCCCATTGCTCATTGTGGGGGTAGCGGCTCGCTATCCACTCAATAATCCCTTAATAGATTTGGCTGAACCGTATAGCCTTTTGTCGAATCCTTGGATTATTTTCATGCTGTCTATCTTGCTCATTATCGAGATGTTGGCAGACAAGATTCCGGTTGTGGACTCCATCAACGACGGCATTCAGACCTTCATCCGGCCAGCGGCTGGTGCGATTTTGTTTGCAGGCAGCGCCAATGTCATCACCGACATCAGTCCCATTATCACGTTGGGCGCAGGGTTGCTGACTTCTGGCGGTGTTCACGCCACCAAGAGCCTGGCGCGTCCCATCGTCACCGCCACCACGGGGGGTACCGGTAACTGGATTGTAAGCATTCTGGAGGATGTGGTGGCGTTTTTCGTCTCGATATTCGCCCTACTCATCCCCATTATCACTGGTATACTTGTGGTCATAGGATTGTTTTTTGGCGTTCGTACTTTACGGCAGCGCAAAAAGAAGAAAGACATCGTTTTCAATTCATAAGCTGTCTTTCAGGTTGATAGATTCACAAATGGATATGTTTGATAGTTGGCGCTTCAACGGCCGTTTTCAACCTGAACCCATACGCATTTAGAAACAGGAGGAATGAATGACTTTTGTACAACGAATCCAGGGTGTATTTCGGCTTAGTGCCGATACGTTTGAAGACATTGAAGCAGACAAAGGGGCAACGGGACAAGCGGCACTTGTTGTCTTTTTAGTGGCTTTGATGGCCGGTATTGGTGCGTATATTAGTACCAGTGGTGCTGTTGATTTTGGCAGTGTTGCTAGCTCAGTAGAAGCCTATGACGCTTCATTTGTGACAGGCGAATTAACCCCAATGGGCGCGTTTGCGCATGAATTTGTCGGCGCGTTTGTGGCGTGGCTCTTGTGGGCATTCCTCACCTTCTTAATCGCTGGCAAACTGTTTGGTGGTGAAACTGATTTGGGCGAAATGCTGCGCACCATTGGCTTTGCCCAGGCGCCTCGATTGCTGTCCGTTTTTGCCTTTATTCCGTGCATTGGCTTTATTCTGGCGATGGCTGGCTGGATGATCGCTTTGATTGGCACGGTGTTGGCAATTCAACGTTCTGCCGATTTGGATGCGTTCAAATCGTTTGGCGCGGTGATATTAAGCTTTATCGCGGTGGGTATCGTTCACTTTTTTGTGCTGCCGCCGCTGGTACGGGCCATTTTTGGCTGATAACGTTTTCAGATTACATTGAAATTAAAAACGGCCGTTTCTCGCTTAAGGTGTGGGAAACGGCCGTTTTTCATTTTAAACATAGCTAATAGCCCCTTTTCTGGCTACAATCTGGCAGGTATTTTCTCAGGAGAACCGAGCCATGGACGAGCAGCCAGAATTAAGCCAACTTCGTAAAACTATTTCCCAACAGTTCAACTTAGCAGAAATACGCTTGCTCTGCGCTGATTTGGGCGTGGACTATGAAAACTTGTCTGGCGACACCAGAGACGAAAAAGCACTCTCCTTGGTCGAGTGGGCGCAGCGTCACGGTCGCCTCCCCGCCCTCATCGACGCTATCAATCACCGTCACCCGCAAATGGAAAATGGGTTGCG
>JACSSI010000583.1 GCA_014879345.1 Anaerolineae bacterium
TAGCACTTAAAAAAATAACGCTATTTTTAGTCGCCGATTGCTTGCTAAATTTATTTATTACGCTCAACAGTATTAAAAATGCAAAACCAGCTAACAGTGCTATCCAAGCTCCGCGAGATGTCGTAAAAAACAGAGCCACTACCATAACACCAATTGTCAGACCTGAAAGGATCACCACTGTTTTTCTTTGAGCTTTTACTGCCCAAATAAATAACAATACAACCAAAGGCAACATAATGACCATGATACCTTCCGCTGCATTTGGATCTATTTGAACATTTAGAGTTGGACGAAAGCGCATCCATTTTTCGGCAACATCATTGGCAAAAGAAAGAGAAGCGGGGGTTTCATGCCAGTTATGCAATAGTAAGAAGCTTCCTGAAATGATAAGGGCAAGACAACAAATAAAGCCCAGCAGTAATTCTGGGGGCTCCGTTTGCGGAGCAGTAATGGCATAAAAAAACAATATTGCCCCAACAAGTAACCACAAAGTCGCCCAAGCGGCTTCCGTATTGTAGGCTGCCCAAACACCAATTACGGCCGTTATCCCAAATACCAACAAAAACAAATCAAGCGGCGTATGACGGATAGGCATCTTTTTATGGACTATGAAATACCCTACCCAGGGTATTCCAAAGAGAAATAAAGGCCACCACTCACCATAGGGGGGGAAGTATAAAAATAAAACGGCCGTTCCCGCGAAAATTAAATTTAAGAACTTAAAACGCTGGTCAGAATACCAAACTTGAGCCATTACATTATCTTTACTGGAATCTGGCGAAAAGTGTTGTGCAGTTTAATTGCAGCGGCAGTTCGCGAACTGCCGCTGCAAGAGAGATATTGGATAACGCTAACAGCTAAATTCTAGCCATCAGATGAATTCGTCTGCCAACTGAGGGTTTGTATACCAACATTTAACGCCGATTTAAAGGTTGACGTATCAGAAAGCAGCATTTTTATATACGTTTTTATGGGGCCTGGACGAAATGCCCATTCTCTAAAAGCACGCCGCTGCCAATATAACAATCGTTCAGCAGACAGTTGTGGATAATCAAGCACAGTTCCTTTATCCATGTCTACTTGTTCCCATTGCGTACCTGGTCTAAACCACCCGTTCTCGACAACTTCAAAGAAAAAGGGTGTGCCAGGATAGGGTGCAGCCACATGGAATAAGGCAATATCCAAAGGCAATCGCTTTGCAAATTCAATTGTTTGGTGAATTGTGTCCTCTGTTTCGCCAGGTAAGCCGATGATAAAGTAACCCCAATTCATGATACCAGCTTCATGAGCCCAAACGAGCGCTCTTTCAGCTTTATCCGGGTAAGCCCCTTTGCGTGCATGACGCAAAATCTGCTCGTTACCACTCTCAATACCCCATGAAATTAGCCGACAACCAGCCTTGCTCATCATTTGCAGCAATTCTTCGTCTACGTAATCCACCCGGCTGTTACATGTCCATCTTATGTTGATTTCTTGCTCAATCATGAGTTTGCACAAACCCATGACTTGTTCGCGATTAACTGTAAACAAATCAGCATACATGTGGATGTTGTTCATACCAAGATTTTTAAGAATCCACAATTCCTCCATGATGTTTTCTGGAGTGCGGATGCGCGTGGTATATTGATAACTAACATGCTTAATACAATATGTACAACCGGCCGGACAGCCTCGGCTTGTAACGATAAAAGTGAAGGGGCCTTTTATCATGGGCATACGATATTTCTGTAACGGTAGCAGGTGATGAAGCGGATGTGGCATATCACTCAAATTAGCAATAAACGGCCGTGTGAAGTTCACCACAATTTCGCCCTTATCGCGCCATACCAATCCTTTGATGCCACGCATTTCTACTTCACCATCCTCAGTTAGTGATGGTTTATAAGTAGGATCGTGATCTTTAAACAATTTCTGAATATTTTCTGGCCGCTGATCTATTTTGTTTTCTAAATGATCTAGAAGATCGCGGATTGTTAAATCAGGTTCACCAACCAGAATGAAATCTAGTGCCGGGTAAGGCGACATGGTTTCGCGAGGGATAGGTGTCACATGCGTCCCAAATGCTATTGTTTTTGCACCCCGTGCCTTGGCTAAAAAACAGCCATATATATCGTTTTCTAACGTAGGCGCAGTTACTTGTGTGAAATAGTATTTAGGTTTCAGCTCATTAAGTTTTTTAGTAAACTCGGGCCAACCCATCCGTTCTGCATTCGCGTCAATAATTGCGATCTTATGCTGTGGCGCAAGCATTGCCGCCATTTGCGCTAATGACACTTGCGGCCAAACCATATTTTCACGGGTGCGGCGACCGACACGATGCTGGGTTCGAATCCAAAGTTCACCATCTGGTGTTGGTGGATTTACTAACAGAATGTCAACGGCCGTTTCTGGACGAGCTTCTTCCAACAATCCTTGATGAACAATCGCATCAGCATTGGGGAAATCAGCCATACGCAAATTACGTATAGGCCGCGAGCCTAAATTTTCTCTCGCCGGATCCTTTTTCTTTTCAGATCCATTTTTATTATCATTATTTCCATTTGTCCCCACACCAATATCATCAAGCTTTACGCTGCCCATATATGACCTCCGGTATAATTTACGGCATAACAGTTACGTTATCCGCAACATTAATTTCGTCTTGAATCTCAATCTCCCTCCGACCTAGTTCTTCAAGAACACGCAACAAAATCCAATAAATCAACAACTGCACACCAATCAATGTAAGCATCGCACTGCCAAGCAACCAAAACCAAAGGCGATCCGTTGACCAACCGTTTAAGCTTAAATACAAACTTGCCAGGGCAATTGTCGTGCCCGCACCTAATGACAACAAACCCATCCACCAAAAATGATAATTTAACGGCCGTTTGAAAACAGGCTTACCAAACATTCCCTGACGCATGGGCTGCTTATGGAAAATAGAAACCAAATAATTAAACGTTGTCCCAAGAGCAAACAGGCTGACTCCTACGACGGCCGATACCATTGCCGTGTAAACAGCCATAACGCCCCATGGCCCTAAAGAAGATATACCACTAAGACGCGCAATAACTAGACCCAATCCTATGAGAGAAGCCAAGCCAAGTAGAACCAAACTGATAATACCCAAAATCCGTACCGGATTATAAGTAAGCGCCGTCCATACCATAGATTGCAAAAAAATGCGTCCATCATGAACGACACTTAACTTTGAGCGGCCTAACCGTTCGCTATATGGAATAGGGACTTCTATCATTTTTATTTTTTCATGAACTGCACGCGTACTCATCACTGGTGTTAAATTCAAGCCATCTGGCAGCGGATAAATACGCTCCAATATCTCCCGGTGAAAAACGCGCATACCACTCGCACTATCAGTGATTCGTTGATTGCCAATGAGGCTCAATAAATTCGCAAAAAAGAAATTCCCAAGCAAACGAGTCTTGGGCATTTCACTGCCTGCGCCAGCCATACGAGAACCAATGACCA
The DNA here is from genome assembly GCA_014879345.1 of Anaerolineae bacterium. Taxonomy (GTDB): domain Bacteria; phylum Chloroflexota; class Anaerolineae; order Promineifilales; family Promineifilaceae. The sequence goes on from JACSSI010000583.1 coordinate 3,472, forward strand.
GTTCATATCCACCCAGCGCTTCTTTACACAATGCCGGATAATATTCTGGTGGATACGTCCCATCCGCATCCATAAAACCAATCAGTTCACCGCGAGAGAGAGAAAATCCAGTTTTCAAAGCACCGCCATAACCTCGGTTTTGCTTATGACGGATCAAGCCAACACCATCAATACTTTCAGCAATCTCCACCGTACGGTCAGATGAACCATCATCAACCACGATAAGTTCTAAGTCATCAATACCTACTTTATGCAATTCATCGCGCACGTTCAAAACACGATGACAAATTTCAGCAATGCCGTCTTCTTCATTATATGCTGGAATAACAACTGAAAGTGTAGCCATAATAAAACCGATCCTGCTTGGGGCACAAACGCCGCCA
>JACSSI010000584.1 GCA_014879345.1 Anaerolineae bacterium
CAACAACCGCAGAGCTAAAATCTGCGGTTACTTTCGAGCAATCGGCAAGGTTTCGCCTGAGCTAATTCTGAAAAGTTCTTGCCGATTGTCTTGCCGTTTCAATAGTTCAACTTCTAGGTAAATCTATGACTATTTGGCGTGACTTCCCTGGCCCCAATGCAGCCTATTTGCTGACTTTGTTTGCCCGCTATCAGGAAAATCCTGATGCTGTGGATGAAGCGACAGGTGCTTATTTCCGGCAGCACCATGACGAATTACAACAGATGATTTTGGCTAATGGAGAGATTGCGGGGAAAACGGCCGTTTCTCTCCCCACCTCGCTTCCCCTCACCAAAATCAAAGCCGTCGTCAACCTGGCCCAAGCCATCCGCGAATATGGTCATTTGGACGCCCGGCTAGACCCCTTAGGCACACCCCCGCCCGGCGAACCCACCTTAACCCTCGCCGATCACGAACTGACCGAGGCTGATTTGCGCCAACTGCCTGCCGATCTCATCGGTGGCCCCGCCGCCGCCGATGCGCCCCATGCCTTAGCCGCTATCACCCGCATGCGTGACATCTACGCTGGGGCAATCGGCTACGACTACGACCATCTACGCAACCACGACGAGCGCCGCTGGCTGCGCCATATGGCCGAGACGCGCCATTTTCGTCCCCCGCATACCCCCATCGACCCCAACGCCTTATTAAACCGCCTGACCCAGGTGGAAACCTTTGAGCAATTTTTGCAGCGTGTATTCCCGGGCAAAACCCGCTTTTCTATTGAAGGGTTGGATATGATGCTGCCTATGCTCGACGAGATTATGAGCCAGGCGGCTGAGTCTGGTACGCATTCCATGTTACTGGGCATGGCCCATCGGGGACGGTTGAACGTGATGGCGCACTTGCTACAACGGCCGTATGCCGAAATTCTGACCCTGTTCAAAGACCCCGCCCAGCGGGATTTTTATGACAAACGCAATATCATGGGCTGGACGGGTGACGTTAAATACCATGCAGGCGCACATCGTCATTTGGACATTGATGACGATGAGATCGTGGATTTGGTGGTTAAATTAGTGCCTAATCCCAGCCATTTGGAGCATGTTAATCCGGTGGTCATCGGCATGGCACGGGCGGCGGGGACGTACATCGGAACGGCAGGCGCACCCAAGTTCGATCCGACCGTGACTTTGCCTATTCTCATTCATGGCGACGCCGCTTTTTCCGGTCAGGGCATTGTGGCGGAGACGCTCAATATGCACCGGCTTCCCGGCTATCAGGTGGGCGGTACGCTGCATATTATCGCCAATAATCAGGTGGGCTTCACCACAAATGCCGAAGCCGGACGCAGTACACTCTATGCCAGCGATTTAGCCAAAGGGTTCAAAATTCCCATCGTGCATGTCAACGCGGATGATCCGGAAGCGTGTCTGGAAGCGGCGCGGCTGGCGATTGCCTATCGCCAGAAGTTCCACAAAGATTTCCTGATCGATTTGATCGGCTACCGCCGTTACGGTCATAACGAAGGAGACGAACCCCGCTTTACGCAGCCGCAGATGTATGCCCGCATCGATAACCATGCCACCGTGCGCCAGTTGTGGGCGGAAACGTTGGCCGAGCGCGGCGTGCTGCCTCTGACAGAAGCCGAGGCCAGGCAAACCCAGATGCACACCGATTTGCAGGAATTGTATGAATCGTTGGCGGCGGAAGAGGTGGCCGACGCCCTGGAACCGCAGTTGGAACCTCCCCCTTCTGGCGCGGCGCGGCAAGCGGTAACGGCCGTTTCCCTGCAAACCCTGCGCGACCTCAATCAATCTTTACTCAGCCTGCCCCCTGACTTCCAGCCCGATAAAAAATTGCAACGCGCCCTCAAAAAACGGCGGCGCGTCCTCGATAAACCAGACGAGACCAGCATTGACTGGGGCATCGCCGAAGAATTGGCCCTAGCCGTCACCTTGGCCGAAGGCACGGCCATCCGCTTCACGGGCGAAGATGTCATACGCGGCACATTTAGCCATCGCCACGCCGTCTTCTACGACCGGGAAACGGGCGAACCGTTTTGCCCCTTGCAAGCCATTCCCCAGGCGCAAGCCGCTTTTGAAATTCGCAACAGCCCGCTCTCCGAGAACGGTGCCATCGGCTTTGAGTATGGCTACAACATTCAAGCGCCAGAGCGCCTCGTCATATGGGAAGCACAATATGGCGATTTTATCAACGGGGCGCAGGTGATAATTGACGAGTTTGTGGTCTCCGGCAAGGCGAAGTGGGAACAAACGCCGTCGCTGGTGCTGCTGCTGCCGCATGGGTATGAAGGGCAGGGGCCAGACCATTCCAGTGGGCGGCTAGAACGGTTCTTGAACTTGGCCGCCAAAACGAGCCTGCGCATTGCTTATCCCACCACGGCCGCTCAATATTTCCATTTACTGCGCCGACAAACGGCCGTTTTAACCAAAGACCCCTTGCCCCTGATTGTGATGACGCCCAAAAGTCTGCTGCGCCATCCCCGCGCCGCCTCGACGCCGCGCCAATTGGCTGAAGGGCATTGGCAGCCCCTCATTTCTGACGCCCACGCGCCAGAAAATCCGGCCGAGGTGCGCCGTCTCGTCTTGTGCAGTGGCAAAGTATTTGTCGATTTGGTCGAGATTCAAGAGCGCCTACGGCAGGAAAACAAGACAATGCCGGTGGCCGTGACGCGGGTGGAACAGTTATATCCACTGCCCGAAGCGGAAATCAACGCGGAAATCGAGCGCTATCCTAACCTGGAAGAGGTGGTTTGGCTGCAAGAGGAACCTGCCAATATGGGCGCCTGGAACCATGCCCGCGCCTGCCTAACTGATTGGATAAACGGCCGTTTTCCCCTACGTTACATTGGCCGTCCAGCCCGCACCAGCCCGGCTGAAGGCTCCACATCCTGGCATCGGCGCAATCAGCAGGCCATTACTGAATATGCGTTTGAGATGTAGAACGTAGAACGTAGTGCGTAGTGCGTAGAAATATTACGTTCTACGCACTACGCACTACGCACTAAATTTTAACGACAAGGAATTAACCATGACAATCAACGTAACTGTACCCGAACTGGGCGAATCTGTGATAGGCGCCACCATCGGCGAATGGCGTAAACAAGAGGGCGACAGTGTCGCTGTTGGCGATGTGTTGGTAGACCTGGAGACGGATAAGGTCGATATCGAAGTCAGCGCCGAGAGCGCCGGGGTGCTGGTGAGCATCAAACGGCAGGCAGGTGAAGATGTAGAGATTGGGGATACGCTGGCTGAAATTGATGAAACGGCCGTTTCCAACCCTGCTACCAAACCGTCAACCCAAACAGAAAGCAAATCAGCGCCCCCTGACACTGAAACTACAGAAACGGCCGTTACCCCCGTTGCCCAACGGCTGGCCGCCGAGCATGGTCTCGATATAGCGCAGATTAAGCGGGGCAGTGGCACAAGCGGCCGCATCACCCGGCAAGATGTAGAAGCGCATTTGCAACAACAGGAAACGGCCGTTGACAAACAAACGCCTGCCCAAAAGAAACCATCCCCGCAACCGCAAAGCAGTCCTAGCGACAACCGAGGTGAAGAACGGGTGCGCCTGTCACGCCGCCGCCGCACCATCGCCCAACGCCTGGTTGCCGCCCAACAAACGGCCGCCATGCTCACCACCTTCAACGATGTCGATATGAGCGCCGTCATCGAACTGCGTAAACGGCGCGGCCCCGCATTTCAAGAACGCCACGGGGTCAAATTGGGCTTCATGTCCTTCTTTGTGAAAGCAACACTGGGCGCTCTCAAAGCGTTTCCTCGGCTCAATGCTGAGATTGACGGCGACGAGATGGTGCTCAAACATTACTACGACATCGGCATTGCCGT
>JACSSI010000585.1 GCA_014879345.1 Anaerolineae bacterium
CTGTTTTTGCAGGAACCGACGATGATTTTAGGCCGTACCGGGCAAGTTTCTATTTTGAACCCCGACATCAATGGCGGCAATCTGCCTGGCACCTTGCTGCGGCAGATTGGCCTGGCGCTGGGCATGTTTCTCTGGCGCGGCGATATGATTTTGCGCCACAATCCGGCGGGGCGACCGGTGTTTGATTGGCTTATGGCTGTGCCGTTTTTGCTGGGACTGGTTTGGTGCCTGGTGAACTGGAAACGGCCGTCCGCGCTGCTGGTGCTGCTGTGGGTGAGTGTGATGCTGTGGCCTACCATCCTGGCCGAAGATACACCGCACTTTTTGCGAGCGGTGGGGGTGCTGCCTGCGGCGCTGCTGCTGCCTGCCCTTGGTCTGGCATGGCTGTGGGATTGGGCGAGGCTGCCTGTTTGGCTGCGTCAGGGTGTGGTGCTGGTGTTGGTGGTGGGCAGTTTGTGGCTGACAGTGCAAGATTATGTCAACTATGCGCGACAGCCAGATGTGGCCTATTTGTTTGAAACGGCCGTTACCGACCTCGCCGAATCGATTAACCAGGATAGTGCAGAAACAGCCACTTCGACAGGCTCAGGCCAAGTTGTTTATCTGGACGAAGAGCGCTTTTGGCAAAAGTATTCGACGCTGCGTTACCTCGTTCCAGAAGAGCGCGTGACCTTGTATCGCCCGGAAAACGGACTTGATGTTGACATAAATCAAGGGATTGCTGTTTATACCTATCCGTTCATCGCGCAAGATTTTGTGGAATCAATGTGGCAGTCGCCAGCCCTTGTTTCAGTCGAAGTGGGCAGTTTAGCCAGAGGTGATTTGGAAACAGAGGCTGTGCCTTTGTATTTGCGATATGGGGTGGAGTCTGCGCCAGATTTGCCCATGATGGCCTCTTTTAGCGACCAGATGGGTTTATATGATGTGGTTGTGGTTGAAACGGAAGATGGCAGGCTGCTGGTGGATTTGGTTTGGATGGCGGAAACGGCCACTTCGGCAAGCTCAAGCCAAGCCGTTCTTGATGATCTGGTTGTTTTTGTGCACGTGGTGGGGGCGGATGGCCTGGTAGCTCAGGATGATTCTCCGCCAGCCAATGGCTTTTGGCCTGCCGATTGGTGGCAGCCCGGTCTGTTTTTGCGTGACCGGCATGAGATTGTTCTACCAGAGAACACAGATGCCGCAGCGTACCAGTTTCACATTGGCTGGTATGATGCTGCTACGCAAACGCGGCTGCCTGTCAGAGCGGAAGATGGTACGCCATTGGGTGATGCCTTCATATGGTCAAATCATCGTGCAAGCGAATAGGGGGCGTTATCGAATCGTTGGTTCGGTGAGGGTAAAATAGTAAGGAATGAACTTCCCGGAAGGCATGAGGCATTTGAAAATTCAACGTGTAGGGCAATTTATAGGCTTGTTGTTGTTGTTGCTAATTGGCGGCATGGTCTTCATGCTGCCCGTGCCTTTACAAGCGCAAATTCTGGAGCCAACGGCGACGCCAGATGCAGATGGTATTATTTATGCCCAGGTGCAGGTGGATGATTCGTTGTGGGCCATTGCCAGCCGTTCCCACATCAGCCTGGATGAACTGTTGGTTCTAAATGGCATGACAGAGGGTTCGATTATCCGTGTCGGTGATTTGCTGATTATCGGCTATGTCACTCCGCCAGCTACAGCGACCAGTGAACCAACGATTACGCCTACGTTGTCACCACCGACGCCTACTTTTACGCCGCTGCCTTTGCCGGAAACGGCCGTTTGCCTGCGTGCTTATGTGGATGCAAACCAAAATGGTGTCTATGATCCAGGGGAAAAGCTGAGGCCATCTGTAGCGTTTACTATTTTCAACGAGAATGCGGTAGCGGCCAACTATGTTACGACGGGTGTGTCTGAACCGCATTGCATCAAGTTGGAACCGGGAACTTATCAGATTACACGCTCGATGAGCCAGGATGAACATTTAACGACGGATGGCAATGTGGCAGTGGTTTTACGCCAGGGTGACAGGATGGATCTCGCTTTTGGCGGTTTTATTGGAGCTACAGCTACCCCGTCACAAACGCCAGAGCCGGTGACGCCGACAGCCACGCCAGAGATGACGTCCGTGCTGGATGAGGTTGAGCCGCCAATGAAAACGGCCGTTCCTGAAGAAGATATGAGCGTGGGGCAAGAAAACGGCCGTTCTCCAGCCTGGCTGGTTGGTGGCCTGGTTTTGCTTACTGTACTAATGGTGCTAGGTGTGATATTCTTTGTCGTTCGCATGAGGCGGGCATAACTTGCTTGCGTGCCTAAACGAACAAGATTTGCAATGTTTACTGAGGTTTATAGAATGAACAAACAATCCAAGATACTTTCCATATTAATTTTGCTTTTAGTGTTACTTATTGTAGCTGTTCCCGGAGAAGCTGCACCAGCACAGCAGACAAATCTTTTGCAGAATCCAGGCTTTGAATTCCCATACAATGGCGATGGTGCTGCTTCAAAATGGGTGCGTTGGGATCAGGTGAGCAGTGCCGATCAGTTTGGTGATTGCACCAATGGGTACATGAAAAGTCCCTCATGGTCTGCAGAAACCAATTCCGCGTTAGTACAGAGTGGTTCCGTTTCGCAGCATGTGGGTAATCAGTGGGATACCTGGCATGCCGGTGTTTGGCAGAATGTTTCGGTCAATCCCGGTTCTACCTATCGCTTCACCTTCTGGGCGCGTGGACGCGGCAGTAATGATCAATACCCAAAACCTTCTGAGGGTGGCCTGAACATGAATGTGCAGGCTGGTATTGATCCCAGTGGCAATGGTGGTATCTGGTATGATAGCGATATTGTGTGGAGTGGCTCCGCCAATCCGCATGATAATTGGCAGCAAGTTTCGGTGGAAGCAACGGCCGTTAACAGCACTATCACCGTCTACACATCAGCAAACTGGGCTGTAAAAGGTGTAAACCAATGTCGGGCACATTTGGATGTGTGGTTTGATACGGCTGAATTAATTGAAGTTGGGCCGCCACCCACCAATACCCCGCCGCCCCAGCCGACATCACCGCCAGCCCCGCTTGTTACCAATACGCCCGTGCCGCCAGCGGCCACTGCTACGCCAGCGGAAACAGCCACCTTCACCCCCATTCCCACCGATACGCCAGTGCCGACACCTGAAGGCAGTGCCATCTGTGTCAATGCCTTCAATGATGAAAATGGTAACGGGACTCAGGATGCCAATGAAGGTTATATGGCAGGTGTGACCTTCACCGTTGCCAGCCCGTCAGAAATGTTGGGACAAGGCATCGCCACTGGTTCAGCTAACCCGGTTTGTTTCCAGGGTTTGGCGAATAACACATATCAGGTGCGGCAGATTCTGCCGGCTCGTTTGGAACCGACGACCGTTGATTTTGCCGAAATTGTAGTTGTTGAACCGGGGCAAACTTATGGCGTTCTGTTTGGCAGCCGTATCCGCGTAGAAACTGAAACACCAGAAAGCACCGCCACCCCTGTGGTGACACCAACCGTTGAAGGTGGGGGTAACGGCTCTGAGGGAACTAGCCCGAATACCCTGGTCATGTTTGGCATTGTGCTGCTGGTTGTGGCTGTGGTGATTTTAGGTGGCGTTTTGTTCATGCTGCTGCGCCGACCGAGTGAATAAAAAGTTGTAAAGTTGCAAGGCAGCAGGTGAAAAGCCTGCTGCTTACTTTGCAACCTTGCCACTTTGCAACCTTTTTACCATGTTACAGCAGATGAAATCCACGATTAGACAGCAAAAGTGGATTTCATCTGCTGTTTTTTTGTGTTTGGTGGGGGCGATTGGGGTGGCGTTTTTGTTGGCGCTGCCGCTTATGGGGGAACCGGGGCTGCTGAATACAC
>JACSSI010000586.1 GCA_014879345.1 Anaerolineae bacterium
ACCCTGGTACCGAATTGCGTGTCACGGTCACAGTGTTCCCGGTGGTCACACGGTAGACCCTTTAATGGAAATAGATACCGCTTATCCCATGGTATGGCGGCGGAAACTGATACGAAAGTTTCCGTTTCGCGGTATCAATGTCATTGTAACGGCCGTTGGTGGTGAGAACTCTCCGTCCGGGGCTGAACGTTTTGAACGGGATGTGCTGGCGCTTAATCCTTCAATCATTACGATTGACTATGGTGTAAACGACCGGGGCTGCGGTCTGGAAAAGGCTGAAGCTGCCTGGCGGCAGATGATTGAGAAAAGTCTGGAACGACAAATTAAGGTACTGCTTCTGACACCGACTTTTGATGTGCGTCCTGAAAAGGCGGGGACATTGGACGATCATATTCGCCAGATAATTGATTTGGCGAATGAATATGAAGTAGGTCTTGTAGACAGCTATCAGGCCTTTACGAACCATATTAAAAGTGGTGGATATGCTGGCGAACTGATGTCGGTGGCTCATCATCCTAATGAGCTGGGACATGAATTGGTGGCACGGGAATTGATGCGCTGGATTCCAATTTTTGATGTATTAGCAGCAAAAAACAAGTGACTGATAGATTCTACACTCGCTGTCCCATTGCCAAAAATAATGTATGGTTGAAAAATCGCCTGCGATAAACAAGGCCAATGGGCAATATGTCTACTGTCATTTTGCCTGATTGCCTTATACCAACCTAAACATAATATACAATCCAGGAGCTAAAAAAATGAAACCAAAAACAAATACCAATGTTATTGAACGCTGGGGAATTTTCGAGCTTTCACTTGCTGGCCCCAGCAATGGCAACCCTTTTCTGGACGTCACCCTAAGTGCCCAATTTAGCTATCAAAATCGTGTTTTAGAACCGGATGGCTTCTATGATGGTGACGGTGTTTATCGCATTCGCTTTATGCCGGATACACCAGGAGAATGGCGGTATACCACCAAAAGCAACGTTCCTGAACTGGATGGACAGCAAGGCCAATTCACCTGTGTGGCGGCAACCACAGGGAATCACGGGCCTGTTCGCGTCAATAATACCTTTCACTTTGCCTATGATGATGGCACCCCGTTTTATTCTTTTGGCACCACCTGCTACGCCTGGGTACACCAAGGGGATGCTTTGGAAGAGCAAACGTTGGAAACCTTAAAAAAGGCTCCTTTTAACAAAATACGTATGTGCGTTCTCCCCAAAGATTATATCTATAATGAAAACGAACCCGTTTATTACCCTTTTGAGCGTGATGAAAAGGGCCAAAGCGATTTCACACGCTTCAATCCTGAGTTTTTCCGTCACTTTGAACAACGGGTGGGTCAACTATGTGAAATGGGCATCGAGGCCGACATCATCATCTTCCACCCTTACGATCGTTGGGGGTACTGTGACATGGATGCCGAAGGGGATTACCGCTATCTGCGCTATCTTGTGACCCGTTTGGCTGCCTACCGCAATGTCTGGTGGTCGATGGCCAATGAGTATGATTTCCTGTTGGATGTTAAACCTATGAGTCAATGGGATCATTATTTTCATATTGTGGAAGAGAAAGATCCCTACCAGCATTTACGCTCCATTCACAATGGTAATCCAGCCATGAACTATGACCATACCAAGCCCTGGATCTCCCACGTTTGTATCCAGCATTGGGATGTAAAGCGCGTGAAAGAATGGCGTGCCGCTTACCGCAAACCTGTCATCAATGATGAATGTGCATATGAAGGCAATATTCAGCGTCCCTGGGGTAATATCAGCGCCCAGGAACTGGTACATCGTTTTTGGATTATGGTGGTTAGAGGCGGTTATGCCGGTCACGGCGAAACTTATATGCACCCTGATGATATTTTATGGTGGTCAAAAGGCGGTGTGCTTGCTGGAGAAAGCTGGAAACGGATTGCTTTTCTCCGTGAGATAATTGAAGACATGCCAGCTAGAGGATTATCATCGATGGAAGGTAGCTTCTATTGGGATGTAGTATCCGGTGGAATTAACGGGGATGACCGCTTGATTTATTTCGGGGAACACCAACCTGCACAATGGGCAGTGGGTCTCCCAATGGAAGATGGCGATTACGATATTGATTTAATCGATACTTGGAATATGACCATTACACCTCTTGAGAAAGGCCCTCTGCCGGTATCTCCACCCACACGCAAGAAAAAGACTGACAAACAAGTTGCGAATCCAAAACCAGAGGCGGCGTTCGGTGTGGCGCTTCCAGGCAAACCTTATATGGCGCTGCGGGTTCGACCCAAGAAATAGCTGAATCTTATTCCAAAAGGTTGATTTTATGTTAAGTAAAGTCTAAAAAATAATTTGAAATAAATTGATAAAGATGGCATCATTGTGGGTATGCCAAAGAAAATCAATTACACATTAACAACTGAACAACTTCAAATTATCGAAACAGCAATAAAGAATCATCCGAATCTGCGGGTCAGACAACGAGCGCAAATGATTCGCTTGCTTCATCTTGGTCATAAACCGCAAGAAATTGGTGACCTCCTTTCTGTTTCAGGTGCCCTTGTTTACATGTGGCACACTCGCTGGCGAGAAAGCGGGCTTGAAGGATTAGTGGATAAACCAAAACCTGGACGGCCAAAAGTGGGTGGAGAAGCATATCGGAAAAGATTGGCAGAAATTATCGAAACCGATCCACATACATTGGGATATGGGTTCAACGTTTGGACTACGAAACGACTCATCTTGCACATGGAAAAGGAAACGGCCGTTCTCGTACATAAGAACACCATGATCAATATGCTTGATGAGTTAGATTATGTGTTCCGCCGTCCCAAACACGACCTGAGTAATCTCCAAGATAAAGAAGCCAAAGAAACAGCGGCAGCTATCTTGGAAGACCTTAAAAAAAAGCCGAACAAGGCGAAATCGAACTATTCTTTGTGGACGAAATGACCTTGAGATTGTTATGCACTCTTGTGAAATGTTGGATGAAACGAGGCAAACAAAGACGGATTGCTACGCCTGGACAACAGAAATGGCATCATTTAATAGGTGCATACAACTGGCGTACAGGTGAAATCATCTACACACTCTGCGAGAAGAAAAACTCAGATACGTTCTGTGAATTCCTGGAGCACTTGATGAACAGTGTTTCTTCAGATAAGCCGATTGTCTATGTTCTGGATAATGCTTCGTATCACCACAGTAAACAATCTGAAGCAATGATTGCCTATTATGAAGATAGTTCCTGGGCGTATTGGTTACCGCCATACTGCTCTGACTTAAATCCAATTGAGCGCTTTTGGAAACATCTAAAGGACCTGGCATGTGCCAATCGTTTGTATCAGGATATTAGCGAAGTTGTGAATTCAGTTGTTAATGTACTCATTGCTCAAAATGATTTTGATTCATCTGAGCGCTTCTTATTTCAAAGTATTTAATGTGTTTTACTTAGTCTGGGTGTAAAAATCCTATCTTAAGGGTGATGATTATGGAATATAAATTATTGGGTAACACCGGCGTAAAAGTCTCAACTTTGTGCTTTGGAACGATGTCGTTTGGCGACACGGCCGATGCAAATACCTCGGCGGCGATGTTTAATCGTTGTCGGGACGTTGGGATTAATTTTTTCGATTGCGCCAACGTCTATGCGGGTGGCCGCTCGGAAGAAATTCTAGGAGATTTGATCGCCGATTGCCGCGATGAGTTGGTCATTACCACTAAAGTTTTTGGCTCAACTGGGTCTGATATCAATGCTGGCGGTTCGTCACGACGGCATATTCAAAGCGCGGTTGAGGCGAGCTTAAAGCGGCTCAAAACCGATTACATCGACATCTATTTTTTGCACAAATTTGATGCG
>JACSSI010000587.1 GCA_014879345.1 Anaerolineae bacterium
ACTGATAAATTTTTGCCGGGCTTTGGAGCCATCAGGGAGTCCGCTATCCTTAACAACGACAAAAAGACCAGTGGATTTCAATATCCGCTTTACTTCACGGAGACCCTGCAATTGATCTTGCCAATGGTCGAATGAATCAAAGGCAAACACAAAATCAGCAAAATTGTCGTCAACAGGCAGGTTTTCAGCAGATCCTTCGTAATAGACAATGCGATCAGCAGCAGCATGGTTTGTTGTCTGTTCTCGTGCAATTTCGACCATACGAGGCACAGGATCGATGCCAACCAATAGTCCAGTCGTGACTTGTTCTGCTGCGTGCCTAAGGGCACTGCCCGTGCCACAACCAACATCTACGACTATTGAATGGGGAGTGAGATCTAATGCGTCTACGGCAAGTGTGTTGGTGGGATAATCACCGTAGTTTTCAGCATACCACTCGGCCGTTTTTGAATCCCAGTTGCTCATAAAAAATATTCTCCTTACCGCATCACCCAGCCGCCATCGACGGCCAGGGTGCTGCCGGTGATGAAACTGCTGGCATCGGAGCAGAGGAACAGCACCGCGTCCGCCACTTCTTGGGGGCTGCCGGGACGCTGGAGCGGGATGTTGTTCTGGATGTGGGCTTGGCCTACTTCTTGGGCGATGAAATTGGCAGTACGGGCGGTGTCGATGAGACCGGGCAGGACGGTGTTGACGCGGATGCCGTAAGGAGCGAATTCGCGGGCGCACTCACGGGCAAAGCCCAACATGCCCGCTTTGCTGGCGCAGTAGGCTGACTTTTCTGGCAGTGCGACTTCTATGCCGCCCATCGAGCCAATATTCACAATCACACCGCCTTCTCCTTTGGCTTCAGCCAGGCCATCGAGTTTGTCAAAAACGCCGCCCATGACGCGACCACACAACTGGCTCATAAAAAATGTGCCTTTCAGGTTTACGTCGATGGTGCGCTGCCAGTCCCATTCGTCGAGCTTCATGATGGGCTTGGCGGGTTCCACGGAGGCGTTGTTGACCAGGATGTGCAGACCGCCGAATTCAGCGCGGGTGGATTCGATGAGGTGGGCGCATTGGAATTTGTTGGCAACGTCGGCGGCGATGCCGATGGCTTGTCCACCTGCTTGTTGGATGGAAACGGCCGTTTTCTCAGCACGATCCGGATTGATGTCATTCACCGCTACCTTGGCGCCCGCGGCTGCCAGGGTATGAGCGATGGCAGCCCCGATGCCCTGGCCGGCGCCGGTGACGATTGCCACTTTGTTATCTAAACGTAGTTCCATGAGTTCCTCTTGTTTAACCGCGGAGAGCACGGAGGACGCGGAGAAAAACCAGTGACAAGTTCAGGGTAAATCTGCGTCACCCTTCGACAAGCTCAGGGCAAGTCGGCGAAATCTGCGGTTTGTTTTCGCAGGAGTATACGGGATTTGGGGATGGGAATCGAATGGAAACGGCCGTTTCCTATCCATTCAGCGTTTGCAGCAAAAACTTGTTTTCTCCAGGAGTGTGCAAACGATGGAGACGCAGGTGTGCATACTCGGGCTGGCTTAAGAGGACAGGATACGTCTGATGCAGGCGTTTGCGGCTGGTATAGGCATAAATGAACAATGAGTCACGGCTGAAAAATTGACCACGCCAGCTTTCCCGGTTGCCCTGCCAAAGTTCCTCTTGGTGATAAATGCGGCGAACGGCACGCTTGAATAATCGACGCCAGATAAGCAGCAGCGAATAATCCAGCCAAACCAAATCGGTCGCTTTGGCCCAGATAATGTCTTGCGCTTTGCGATAGTTGCCATCTGTTACCCAGCTAAAATCAGTTAGCGCTGCCTGGACGCGCTGCCGAAATTCCTCACGTGGCGGCTCCGTCCAGTTTGTCCCCCAATACAAGGCGTCGAGTTCGATATGAGGTATAGCAAATTCCTGGGCTAACTGGGCGGCGAGGGTTGTTTTGCCGGAACCGGTTGAGCCGACGACAACGATACGCAGTTCGGGAGATTGGGATGATTGAGACGATATCATGCCCTAAATATAGCGAGAGCGAGAGCAAGGGCAAGAGGAAATCCTCTCGCTCTTGCTCTTGCCTCTTGCTCTCATTACTCAAGTTGAGAGTCGATGGCCTGGGCGAAGGCTTCGTAAGGCTGTGCGCCGACGAAGATGGTGCCGCCGATGTCGAATTGGGGTTGGCTGAATATGCCGCGTTGGCGGCGGATGTTGTCCAGTTCCAAAACCTGATCCAATGCAGCAGGGTTGTCGTAACATGCCTCAAATGTGGCTTGATCTGCGCCGGCGGCAACGGCCGTTTCTACAAAATAACCGCGCCCAGCCCCCCACAACTCGTCCTGATTCTCAAAGAGCATTTCATGCACATCCCAAAACAGGGCGGGGTCTTGCTGCCCGGCGCATTCGGCTGTCAAAGTTGAGTAAACGGAAGGATTGCCATGATTCAGCACCGGCCAAAAGAGTAGTTTCACCTGTCCCGTTTCGACGTAGTTTTGAATGACCTCTGGCTCTGTGCCTAACACGTAGGCACGGCAACTGCCTCAGAGAAAGTCTGAGTAATCGATCATCGTTACCGGCGCATCGACAGCCCCCAGGAAAAAGGCACCTTCTTCTGTGCGTCCGGCGATAACGGCCGTTTCCGGCGCTGGTTCGGCAGTTGGTTCACTGGTGGGGATGGCAGTTGGTTCAGCGGGTGGGGCGTTGGTGGGAACGGCCGTTGGTGACGATGAAGCTGTGGTGGGGGATGGGATAACGGCCGTTGGCGACGACTCCGCTGCCACTTCTTGGCGCGGCGGTGTAGCTTCTTCTGGCATCGTTACCACGCTTTCACTATCAGGCTCAGCCGCAAACGAACACGCTGCCAATGCCCATAAAACAAGCAGCGCTATAAAAATCTGTTTATTCATAATAAATTAAACCGTCTCGAATTGCATAACACGCAGTTTCTCGGGTGAAAAACGTGTGCTTAATGACAAAATTTCAATACCGACAACCCGGCCGTTTTCATCAAAGTCCAGTATGATGCCAGGTTGGACTTCTTCAGAATCCACAATATCATCATCATCAAGTCGAAAATAAAGGGCATCACATTCTTTATCAATTTTGACCTTCATATTTTTTCACCTATTTGTGCAAACGGCGATCAAAGAACACCGTCACAATGCGTTGTGGATCAACGTAAGGATTGATAACGACTCGCAAAACGAGCCCGTCTCTTTCTTTAATTGGTTTTATATAGTGCATATTACCATCTTTGCCCTTCTTTTTACTACTCGGTGTTTGCAAAGTACGCCAGACCCATTCTATGTTAATCTTACGCTCACGGAGCATATCGATTGCATGGGTTGAGAATTCAAATTCTGGCATCTTTAATTTTCCTAAAACGTGGTGGCTTTACTCTTTAGGCTTATTCCCAACGTGGATAGCGACCGTGCCAAACATAAACAGCTTGTAATGCACATGGGCGAAGCCCGTTTCCTGCATGATTCGCGCCAACTCATCAGGGCCTTTAAACGCCTGAGTGCTGTCGGGCAGGTAGCGGTAAGCATCGGCATTGCCGGAGACGAGCTTACCCAGGTTGGGGATGACATAGTTGAGATGAATGCGGATGAATGGCTTGAGCAAATTATCTTTGGGCGGGCTGGATTCCAGCACCACCACATGGCCGCCCGGTTTGGTCACGCGCAGTTGTTCCCGGAAAGCGCCTGCTACATCAATCACATTACGCATCAAAAAACCAGATGTCACGGCGTCAAAGGTGTCGTCTGGAAAGGGCAGCGCCAGCGTATCGGCCGTTGTCCATTGAATGGCCTGCCGCGCCGGGACACGTTTGCCCACCTGCATCATTTCGATGGTGAA
>JACSSI010000588.1 GCA_014879345.1 Anaerolineae bacterium
TCAGGATTAGCCTGTCCTGAGCACTTCGGCAAGCTCAGCACAGGCTCTGTCGAAGGAGCCGTTAACGGTGATAGCAATTCTTTATCCAGCGAAAGTTGCGCCAGCTTCTCCACCATCTCGCCGTCGGGAGCGACAGCTTTTGACCGGTGAATGCCAAAGAGAACAATCTGTTTGAATTGATCGTATTCCTCATCTGGGAAACGGTAAATCTGCACCTGATCGTACCAGGATAGAATGTATCGAGTGGCTTTCCGAAAGCGGAGCATGTGCTGGGGCACCACCCAGACGAGCAAACCGCCCGGCTGCAGCCAGGGACGCGTATGAACGAGCCATTGATATTCGAGACGGCCGTCCTCATCGTCGTGATCATACGGCGGGTTGAGATAGAGCAGGCTGTAACCACCACGAGAAGTAATCAGGTTAAGGTAACTGTCGTGGAGAATACGAGTAGAAAAGGCATCATCGCCGTTCTGTGCGACAAGCTGACCAATTGCATCACGAGCCGCTTGCGCCCGACCTTCATGCAATTCTACGCCGAAGGGATCAAGACACAGCTTTTCGGCAAAGGTAACTAAGGCTGTCCCCTCGCCGGCGCACGGGTCCAGAATACGGCCGCCATGGGGGGCGGTGATATGGGTCAGGATGAGATTCATCACAGCAGGCGGACAAGCGTAGAAGCCGGCGGCCTCCATATTGGCAAGTCGGGACATGGGTCTTTTCCTTATATATGGGTTTAATTGGGAAGTGAGAAGGGAAACGGCCGTTACGGCGTGAGATTCAGCGGTTCAGATGCGACAGCTTGACTGTCGCAAAGAGCATCCGACACATTGTCATCAAACAAGGACTCCGGCTCCGCCACGCAAACGTTATACCAATAACGGCCGTCACTCAACGCTCGCAATATGCGGGCCACTCGCCAAGCTTCATCAGAATTGACAGCCAGGCAGACCAGGCGATATTGGCCGTCTTGCTCCGGCTTGGCGTCAACGGGATCGTAGATATGCTCTGATGATTTTAGATATTCAACGACGGCATAAAGCAGGGTGGTGGGATCGAAAGAAATACTCATATAATTTCCCTCCAGCGTAATGAATAGCCTGACAATCGAGCGAAGCAGACCCTCGCCCAATTCAGCGCGTTAGCGCCATGAACAGAGTACTCTGGTACAGCAGCACAACAAGACCGAAAAATAGAAAGGTTTTAAAATATGAAAAATAGGGATAGAGTAAGCGCATGGGAAACTCTTGGATCACACTGCAACGAACCAACACAATTCTGTACTGTCGCTACTGGATGGAAACTGTTCACTTCTATAAAAAGCAATTGTGCTTTCCAGTCACTTTTGAGAATGACTGGTTTATTGAGTTCCAACTAACCAGCGCCAGCTTTTTAAGTATTGCCAATTCGGCGCGCGCCTCAATTGCCGATGTCCTGGGACAGGGAGTAACATTAACCTGGGAAGTGACGGATTTAGAAGACGCTAAAGAACATCTGGAGATGCAAGGCATAGCCACGACGCCGATCCAGCGTAGATGGGGTGCTTTGGCATTCTATTGCACCGATCCCGAAGGGCACCGGCTGGAGTTTTGGACAAAAGCGAACGGAAAAAAGAGCAGCCTGGATGAGTGACTTTTCCGTACATTCTATGCTGCAACAAATGCCTTATTTTGCCCACGTAGCAGAATCCACTCTAAGTGAATTAGCGCAGCAGGCAGTACACCGTACATTCGCTGTCAATGAGATGATATTCCTGGAGGGTGAGCCGTCTGCGGGATTATGGATCGTAGAAAACGGCCGTGTCAAAGCCTATAAACTCTCCCCCGAGGGCCAGGAATACATCCTGCACATTTTGGGTCCTGGCGACACCTTCAACGACATTGCTGCTCTCGATGGAGCTCCCAATCCCGTCAGCACAATGGCCGTGACCGATGTCTCTGCCTGGGTCATTGCCACGGCCGTTTTTTCTCAGGCCCTACAAGCAGATCATGAAATGGCACTGGCCGTCATACAGGGGTTGACAGAACGAATTCGCTTTGCAGCCGGACGTATGGAAGACCTGGCCCTACATTCCGTCACGGCTCGCCTGGCTCACTTTTTGCTGGATCAGAGCGAAAACCATTCCCTGAAACACCCGGCCATCACCCGATCCCTGATCGCCAATCACCTGGCTACGACTCCCGAATCGATTAGCCGTTCCCTCCGCGTGCTAGAAGAAGCCGGCGCCATCCGCTTCGACCGCCACCGCATCATCATTACCCAACCAGACATCCTGCGCCAACAAGCTCAACTTTAAGCCAACTTGATTTAGATCAAGGCCAATCCGCCGCCTATCGCCTAACTTACTTTTGGATCAGGCAGTTTCTCCCTGCCTGTCAGTCTCGATTAGGAGAGAAATTCTATCAATGAGGCGAAAAGATGAGTACACAGACAAATCAAACATCTGAATTACCCTGGGACAGGCGACCGGTTACAACGCGTGATATGGTGGTTTTAATAGGAATTTTAATATTGGCTTGCATGGGCGGCGCCGCTTTAATTGTGTTTTCAATTCGAGATCAATCGGCGACAACAGAAGTCGCTAACACAGATAGGGGAGAGGTTTCTGTTATCAATCAGCCAGCTGCGGCAGGCGCGGCGGCAATGGGGCAAGCGATTTTTTCAGCAAAATGCACCGCTTGCCATTCCATTGGTGAAGGCGTCAGGGTAGGGCCGGATTTACAGGGTGTAACCCAACTGCGAGATCCTGATTGGCTGGCACGCTGGATTACTGAGCCGGACGTGGTGCTGGCTGAAGGAGACCCGATTGCCACAGAACTCCTGGCGGAACACAACAATGTGCCCATGCCCAATTTGCAATTAACTTCAGAGGAAGTCAACAATGTGATTGCCTACCTGGCTAACCCAAATGGCGCTCCAGCGCCCGGCGTGGTTGACTACAGTCTGCGCATCATGCCAGATGCGGCAGGCTTTATGGGTGTTGGCGGCGATATTGACGGTATCTTGAACCCGGAACTGGCGGTGAACCTGGGTGACACGGTGCGCCTCACCCTTCTTAACGGCAGCCCGGATGCCCATGATCTGACAATTGACGAATTTGCGGTATCAACAGGTGAACTCACAGCCGCAGAAGAATCTGCTACGGTGGCGTTTGTGGCCGATCAGCTGGGCATGTTTCATTACTACGCCTCGCTGCCGGGGCAGCGGAATGCTGGTTTAGAGGGCGTGCTGCGGGTAGAAGGCGCTGTGACCGTCGGTGATGAGGCAGCGATAGATCAATCCCTGTCTGGCGGTATGAGTCATGCCGCAAATGCTGCGGCGGCGCCGGCTGTGGCCAACGCTGTTTCTATCATCCGGAACCCAGCAGATGTGCCCCCGCCGATTACGGCCACAGAGTCCCAGCATCATGTTGTTGAATTGACCACAATGGAAGTGGATGGGCAGTTGGATGATGGCGCCACTTTCCGCTATATGACCTTTAACGGGCAGGTGCCCGGGCCTATGCTGCGTATGCGTATCGGTGACACGATGGAAGTGCGCGTCAACAACCAGATAGAGAGTATCCTGCCCCATTCCATCGATCTGCACGCGGTGACAGGACCTGGCGGCGGCGCTGAATTTACGCAGACAATGGCCGGGGAAGTTTCGAGCTTTAACTTCAGGGCGCTTCAGCCGGGGCTTTATGTGTATCACTGCGCCACACCCAGTATCGCCCACCATATCTCCAGCGGCATGTATGGCCTGATTTTGGTAGAACCGGAAGAAGGGCTGCCGGAAGTGGATCATGAGTTTTATGTGATGCAGGGGGAAATTTACACCGAGCAGCCGTTTGGTACGGAAGGGCAT
>JACSSI010000589.1 GCA_014879345.1 Anaerolineae bacterium
GGTGTACGTATAATAAGCAGGAGGAAAAGTAAGGCGATTGCAAATAGCAAGATTGAAGACAGCAATCGAGATAGACGCAGTTTGTCCGCATCTTTAATTTCGTAAATCGGATCAACCAGAAAAAGAGAGAGCGTATTGAGCGTGCTTGGCTTAATGATAGGCTGCTTAAGATTCATAATCATCTCCTAACATTGATACCTCGTCAGAACTCGGTGTTCGGCAGGAAGTTTTCAAAATTAAATCATGCGACACTTTCTTTACAGATTTAAATTTTGAGACATAGCGGTAACCTGCGCTAATCTTGGCTAAATGGCTATATTTTGTTTTTAATCGCCTCTATTATAAACCCTTAAAATAGGTCTTGTTAAGCAGGTAGCACCCCCTTCAGCTTTCAGCGAGATTTCGTTGCCCGTGTAGGTGCTAACCTGGCAGCCTGCGGCTTCCAATCGCTGTTTTGTGACAGGGTTTCCTGCCAGCATGAGGCATTGACGGGGGGCGAGTGCCAGCACATTGGGCCCCATCGTGTCGAATTCCGCTTCCGGCACTTCTACAAACTGGATACCGCGTTCCTGGAGCAACTGCCAAAACGGCACCGGCATAAATGGCGGGTACACTACTGCCAAATCATGGTCAATCATGCTGATAAACGACATGATGTGCAGGCAGGCATCTGGCCCCTGGAAGTAGGGCAGCGGCACGGGGATAATCTCGACAGCAGGCAGCGCTTCTTGCAGTTGGCGTAGTCCTTCCGCATTGGTGCGGAAACCTTGCCCGACGGCCAGCGTATTTTCGTCAATCCAGAGCAAATCGCCCCCTTCTGCCAACGCATCACCGTGCAGCCGATAATGGATAGGCACGCCCATCGTTTCTAGCTGTTGAGCGATGGCATCTTCTTCCCCACGACGTAACGCTTTGCCCATGCGTAAAATAATCGCACCTTCATTACAAATGAGCACGGGATCATGCGTAAAAATGGCGTCGGCGTGATTTGGGAGCGGGATGGTATGGTAGACGACTTCGGTGCCTGCTTGATGCAATTGCTGGACGAAGGCGTCGTGTTCGGCCTGAGCAGTGAGAAAGTCTGGCTGAGCCGTGTAGTGCCATGTTTCGGGGTTGGCTTGCCCAAACGCGGCATCTGGGCGGCGCACGAGGACTACTTGGAGGGGTTTGACCATGCTTTGACTACCGTATTGTTTTGTCATCTGTTTTCCTTTTTAGATAGAGATAGAGTGTGGAGATAGAGAGGTGTATCTCGTGTTTTCTATCTCGACACTCTTTTAGGCCACCTTCGGTCAACCATTCAATTCCTTTACTTAAATTCATACGCACTGTCCTTTTTTACTTTGCTGCATTGCAACCCAGTCACTTTGCCACCTTTTTTATTTGCATTTATAGCGCAAAATGGATAGTGTTCCTACCTTGTGTTATTGACGAATAAGGAGTTAGATAGAAAAACGTGAACAAGAAATTTGTAGATTTATTTTGGCTTGCCATCATTGTCATCATTCTGGCGGTTTCGCTGTGGATTGTGCAAGATGCAAACCATCCTATTCGGCGCGGCCTGGATTTACAAGGCGGCTTACAGGTATTGCTGGAAGCAGACGTGCCTGCTGATCATGATGTGACACTAGAACAGATGACAACTGCTCGCCAGATTATTGACCAGCGTGTTAACGCTTTGGGCGTGACAGAACCTGTGGTGCAGGTTGAAGGTGAACGGCGTATTTTGGTTGAACTGCCCGGGTTAGATAACCCGCAAGATGCCATCGGCCTCATTCAAGAAACAGCTTTGCTAGAGTTTATCGACAGTGGCTCTCAACCTTTAGAGGAAGGTATGTGTGTTGTTACCAGCGAAAACACAGCGCCTTCACCGTGCCAGATTGTTCGTGGAGAGGTGGGTGCGGAAGATAGCTTTATTGAGGCTCCCTTCTTTGAAACGGTGATGACTGGCGCGGCTCTTAAAACGGCCGTTCCCGAGCGCACCGATTTTGGTGAATACTTTGTAGATTTCACCTTGCAACCAGATCAGGCTGATTTCTTTGCCGAATATACGCGCACACACCAGGGTCAATTCCTGACAATTGTGCTGGATAAAGAAGTCATCTCCAGTCCGCGTATCAACAGTGAGATTGATGGTGGTCAGGGAACCGTGACCGGTCAGTTTACCGCAGAAGAGGCTGAGAAATTGGCGTTGCAGCTCCGTTTTGGCAGCTTGCCCGTACCGCTGCGTATTGAAAGTACACGGCAGGTAGGTGCTACCCTGGGAACCCAATCTGTGCAAGCCAGTATTGAGGCTGGTGCCATTGGTGTGTTGATGGTGCTGTTATTTATGGTGGCCTACTACCGGTTATTTGGGGTAATGGCTGACTTGGCTTTAGGTTTTTACATGCTGTTAAACTTTGCTGTGTACCAGGGCGTGCCGGTCACGTTGACCTTGCCTGCGATAACGGGATTTTTGTTATCGACGGGGATGGCGGTGGATGCCAATGTGCTGGTGTTTGAGCGCATTAAAGAAGAGATAAAGCGTGGTACTGCCTTGAAGCCCGCCATTGACACCGGCTTTAGTTTAGCCTGGGTGTCCATTCGTGATTCCAATGTGGCGACGCTGGTAATTTGCGGCGTATTGTGGCTGTTTGGCCGCAGTTTTGGCGCGAGTTCTGTGCAAGGGTTTGCGCTCACTTTGTCGATTGGTGTGTTGATTAGTATGTTCACGGCCGTTGTGGTGACACGTACCCTGGTGAGATTGATTATCGGTGGTTCGGCAAAATATATTGAAACCAAAAAGTGGTTGTTAGGTGCCTAATTATGAACTTTAATAATTTTGTACAGCGCCGGAAAATTTACTATTCAATTTCTGGCATCATCATTGCCCTGGGTATCCTGGCCATGATTTATTCTTATTTTACTGTCGGGCAGGTGTTCCGTTTGGGTGTTGACTTTGTCGGTGGCACGCGCTTTGAGGTGCAGTTTTCTACTCCTGTTACTGAAGCTGATTTGCGCCAGATTTTTGTTGAAAATGGCATCAACAACCCGTCTGTCGTGACGCTGCGTGGGCAGGGTGTGGAGAATGGCTGGCAGATTCGTGTACCGTATCTATCGCCAGAAGAAACACAAACGCTTCAAGATAGCATGGAAGCGTTATCTCCCCTGGTTCCGAACACATTGTTGATTACCACGATGAGTCCGGCGGTGGGGCGTGAAGTGACGCGCTCTGCTTTTGTGGCGGTAGCGGTAGCAGCATTGATCATTCTGTTTTATATCATGATCATGTTCAGGCAGGTGCCGCATCCTTTCCGGTATGGTTTGTGTGCAGTCATAGCCATGTGCCATGATTTGCTGGTGATTTTGGGTTTTGTCTCGTTGATGAGCGCGATTTTGGGCTGGGAGTTGGATGCGTTATTCTTAACGGCCGTTCTCACCGTCGTTGGCTTCTCATTGCAAGATACCATCGTGGTCTTTGACCGCATCCGTGAAAACCTGGGCAAACCGAAGAACCGCCGGTTGAGTTTTGAAGACATCGTCAATATGTCCGTTGGTGATGTGTTCAAACGCTCTGTCATCACCCAGTTGAGCGCCATGTTTGTCATGGTCTCGATTTTGTTGTTTGGCGGCGACCCTATCAAAGCGTTTATTGCCGTCTTGTTTGTGGGGCTGTTGAGTGGGACTTATAGTTCCCTTTTCACCGCGACGCCGTTGCTGGTAACGTGGGAAGAGAAGGTGAATCCCTCCCACGCTGGCTAGTTTGAAGTAGCAGTTGGTTCATTGAAAGAGGCAGATCTCCATTTGGGGGTTTGCCTCTTTTTTGTTTGGGGATGGGAAGTGTGGGGGATGGGAAACG
>JACSSI010000590.1 GCA_014879345.1 Anaerolineae bacterium
CTCGATTTTCTGGCCGAATACGGCTTTAACTTCGTGCGTATTCCCACCGATTACCGCTTTTGGACGAGCAACTTCGACTACGACCATCCCGACGAGTCTGTTTGGGGCGCTATCGACAGTTATCTGGAGGCGTGTCAACAGCGCGGCTTGCATCTCAGCCTCAACGCCCACCGCGCCCCTGGCTACTGCATCAACGGCAACGCGTTAGAAAAGCACAACCTGTGGCTCGACACCATCGCCCAAGATGCGTTTGTGCGCCAATGGGAAGCATTCGCCCGCCGCTATCAAGCCGTTTCTGCCGCTGATCTCAGCTTCGATTTGCTGAATGAGCCGCCCAACATCGGCCAATATGGCCTGACTCGCGCCAACCACGCCGCGCTCATTCGGCGCACGGCCGCCGCCATTCGCGCCATTGATCCGCAGCGCCCCATTGTGATTGATGGCTTGGAAGGGGGCAATACCGCCATGCCAGAACTGGCCGATCTGGGTGTCATTCATAGCGGGCGGGGGTATCAGCCGCAAAATGTGAGTCATTATCTGGCTGAATGGTGGCCGGACTGGCAAGGGCAACCGGAGCCGATCTATCCAAATACACAGTATAACGGCCGTTCCTGGAACCGAGATACGCTCATCAACTTCTACCAACCCTGGCACGACGTGGCCGCCCAAGGCGTGCAAATCCACATCGGCGAATTTGGCTGTTACAACCAGACCCCCAACGATGTAGCCCTGCGTTGGTTTAGCGACCTGCTCAGCGTCTATCAAGCATTCGGCTGGGGCTACAGCTTATGGGAATTTGAGGGGCCGTTTGGCATTGTCAATCATGGACGCCCTGGCACAACCTACGAAACCATCCACGGCTACCAAATTGACCGCGCCTTGCTTGATTTGCTCTTGGAAAACCGTATTTAAGTCAATGATCCGCAGATTTCACAGATTAGCGCAGATTATCAATTCATTTAAGGTTTTAATCTGCGAAATCTGCGGATAAACAACGAAGAAACTCTATAATGTCTTCTCGACCGAATATTCTTCTCATCACCACCGACCAACAGCGCTGGGATGCCCTCGGCGCGAATGGCAACCCCCACATCCATACGCCCAATTTGGATAAACTCGCAGAAAATGGCGTCAATTTTGAGCAATGTTACGTGCAAAACCCGCTCTGTATGCCCAGCCGCGTCAGCTTTTTGACGGGGCAATATCCGTCCACGCTGGGCATCACCCACATGGGCGTGCCTGTGCCAGAAGAGACGGTGACGCTGCCTACGATTTTGAGCCAGTATGGCTACACGTCTGCCAACTTTGGTAAGCTGCATTTTCAGCCACATGCCAACCGCGACCACCGCGAGCCGCATCCCCGCTATGGCTTCGACCAACTGGAAATTTCAGATGAACCGGGGGTGTATGAGGATGCGTACCGCGCCTGGGTGCGCCGCAAGGCGCCCGACCAACTCGATTATCTCAGCGTGGGGTTGCCGCCAGCAACGGCCGTTTACCATCAAACCCTGGAAATCGACGACCCCGTCACCCATCCCAGCCCCGACCTCCGCGATGATTTCATTGGCGCAATCCCCTTCCCCGGCGACGATACCGTCACTCACGCCGCCTTCGTCGCCGAACGCACCATCGACTTCCTGCAACAACAGGATGGCAAGCAACCCTTTCTGTGCATCGCCGCCTTCTACTCCCCCCACGCCCCCTGGGTTGTGCCACAGCGCTATCTCGACCTCTACGAACCCACCTCATTCACAATTCACAATTCACCATTCACCATTCACAATTTATCCCCCGTCCACGGCTACTATGCCATGGTCAGCGAAGTAGATCACTACGTCGGAGAAATTCTACAAACGCTTGAAGCGCAAGGATTAGCCGACAATACCATCATCGTCTTCACCTCTGATCACGGGGAATGGCTGGGGGACAACGGCCGTTTTGGCAAAGGATATCCGGGCGACGATGCGGTGACGAGGGTGCCGCTCATCATTAAATTACCAAAGATTGAAGAACAAAGATTAAAGAGGGGGCAGGTAAGCGCTTCAATCTTTAATTATCAATCTTCCATCATCGAAGCAGTGGACGTACTCCCCACCCTCTTGGATTTAGTGGGCATCCAAATTCCCGCCCATGTAAACGGCCGTTCCCTCCTACGCACTACGGAATGCACAAAAAAATCCGCCCTCACCGAATTTGCTGGCTGGAAAACCCTGCGTACTCCCAGCCACCGCTACCTCATCCACACAGATGGCTCCGAACGCCTGTGGGATGATGCCAACCAGCAACTCAATCCGGCTGACCACCCTGAGGTAATTAGCGAACACCGACACTTACTTTTACAGCGAATCTTGGATGCAGAACGGCCGTTACCCCGCACCTGGCCCTACTAACAGCAATCAGTCGTTGCCACTGTAAACTGTTCACTGTAAACTGTTTACTGAATACCAAATCCAACAAAGGAACCACATGACCAACCTCTACCCCCTCCTCTTCACCCCCGTCCTCAAAGATTACATCTGGGGCGGACGCAATCTGGAAAAACTTGGGCGAAATCTGCCCGATGGCATCATCGCCGAAAGCTGGGAAATTGCTGGGCATATTGATGGCACAACGGCCGTTGTCAACGGAACCTACGCCGGAAAACTGCTCACCGATCTGCAAGCTGAACTCGGCCTCGATCTCATCGGCACAAACTGCGCCTGGGCGCAAGAACGGGGCAAATTCCCCCTGCTCATCAAGCTGCTCGACGCCAATCGCGCCCTCTCCGTGCAAGTCCATCCCAAAGACGACTATGCCCTGGCCCACGAAGGCAACGAACTGGGCAAAACCGAAATGTGGGTGGTGCTGCACGCCGAACCCGGCGCCAAAGTGCAGTTGGGCGTGACGCAAGGAACCACGCCAGAAGCCTTCCGCGCGGGCATTGAGAATGGCAACCTGGAGCCGCATCTGCACT
Organism: Anaerolineae bacterium; assembly: GCA_014879345.1. GTDB lineage: Bacteria > Chloroflexota > Anaerolineae > Promineifilales > Promineifilaceae. Next base: position 2,954 of record JACSSI010000590.1, read on the forward strand.
ACGTTCCCGTCAAAACCGGCGACCACATTTGCGTCCCCGCTGGCTCCCTGCACGCCATCATGGACGGGCTGCTCATCGCCGAAATCCAGCAAAACTCCAACACCACCTACCGCGTCTACGACTGGAACCGCCTGGGCAATGACGGCAAACCGCGTCCTCTGCACGTGGACAAGGCGCTGGATGTGATCAACTTCGAGCAAGTCGAACCGTCACTCCGTCCGCCCACGCCTATCAGCCACGAAGCCAATGTGCGCCGCAGTTTGCTGTGCAAAAATGAATACTTCGTCACCGAGCGCGTTGAAATTGCCGCCGGTGCAGACTTTTCCAGCGAGTGCACGGGTGAGAGCCTGGAGATTTGGGGCTTGCTCCAAGGGCAGGTAACGATTAACGAGATTACATTGAATCCTGTGCAATTTACTTTATTACCGGCAGCGTTGGGCGAATTTGCGGTAACGGCCGTTACCCCCGCCACCCTCCTGCGCACCTATGTTGCTTAAAACCCAACCTGGATAAACCAGAACCAAAAATTTATGGCATCGAATTGGCGCGGATGAACGCGAAAAAGAAATTCGTGCCAATTCGCGTTCATTCGATGCAAAATCCTTGTTTTTATACAAGAAGTTCATTCAAAAGGTACTAAAATAAAAATAAAACGCAAAGGTGTTTTATTTGCTCCTTCACATCTTTGTGTTAAGAGAAAAGTATGATGAAAACTTTAGACATTACTCCTGGCGTAAAAGCCCTTATCTTTGACTGTGACGGTACGCTCGTCGATACCATGCCGCTCCATTGGGAAGCGTGGCACGCCGCTTTTGCCGCTGTTGGCGTCACCTGCCCCCAATCGCTGCTGGATGAATTAGCAGGTATGCCCGCGCCA
>JACSSI010000591.1 GCA_014879345.1 Anaerolineae bacterium
CAAATTACTTACCGAACTAGCCCTCCAAAATGGGTACCAGGTAAACGCATTGGTTCGTACATCAACTACGTTTGATCTGCAACATCCTGATTTACAAATTATCAAAGGAAATGTTTTAGACTTGCCCAAAGTTGAAGAAACCATCCATGGTACGGATGCCGTTATCAACATGATCGGTCCGGTTGCAGGTTCACCCACCGCCTTACAAAGTGTGGCGACCCAAAATATCATGCGCGTTATGCGACAAAATGATGTGATGCGGCTGATTGAATTAACCAATGTCTCTTATGGTGTGCTAGATGATAGAGACAAACCGAGTTTCAGGCTGAGGTTGACAAGAGAGATGCTGAAATATACTGCAAAAGCCAGAGTTGCCGATGCCCAAAAGCATGACAACCTCATTCAGCAGAGCAGTCGGGATTGGACAGTTGTCCGTGCGCTTTCGCTCGATGAAGCTCCCCCACACAACAAATATCGCGTTGGTTACGTAGGCTCCGACATGGGTAACAGCACAACGCGGGCAGATGTGGCTGCTTTTATTTTGGACGAATTAAAGAGTGCGTCATACATCAGGAAAATGCCTCTTGTCAGCAATTGACGTTATAAAGCAATGGTTATGAAGCCAAACTATAAATTGAAACGAAAAAACACCCATATTCACCATACTTACAAAACTAAAGATGATTTTGTAGATGATTTTAGGCGCTGGTTAAAGGAAAAACGGGCGCTCAAAAAGCAAACAGCAGAAAAACAGATTGCCAACACCAACTACGATATCGCACAGGCGTTGATGGTATGGGCTGATGACGGGGGCGCATTCATTAAAAGTCAACCATTGATTAAAACAATAAAACCACGTTTAGTTATAAAGGAGAAAAATCATGAGCAAGGGAAAAAATAGTAAAAAAAGAGACACAAAAAAACCAGGAAAAACCACTAAGGAAAAGAAGCAGGCTAAGAAGGAGAAAAAAGAGAAAAAAGAGAATCCAGGCGTTTCTGGTGTATATACCAGCTGAAGCAGTGGTAAAAAGAATGTTTAAGGAACTAGATGACTAACAAAAAAATTGCGATGGCACATGATAAAAAGATTGCCCTCATCGCACACGACCATAAGAAACAAGATTTGTTGGAATGGGCAAAATTCAACCGTGATCTTTTAGCACACCATAAAATATACGCCACCGGTACCACTGGCACCATCCTAGAACAAGAACTTAACTTTGAAATTACCAAACTCCAAAGTGGACCTCTGGGCGGCGACCAACAAATTGGGGCCAAGATTGCAGATGGCGAGATAGATTTTATGATCTTCTTCTCGGATCCGCTTGAATCCCTCTCCCATGATCCTGATATTAAGGCGCTTTTGCGCATGGCAATTGTGTGGAACATTCCCATTGCCTGTAATCGAGCCTCTGCTGATTTTATGATCTCGTCGCCATTAATGGATGGAGAATATGATCGTCTGGTTCCAGATTACAATAACTATCGCACCCGGAAGCTAGAACTAGACAGTCAAGAATCAGCAGAACTTAATGGAGAAGGAATAGAAGCTCAATAGGAGCTGATCATCTATGGAACCCAGTTCATCCACCTTAAAGATTGATCGCATTGCCTTTATCGGCAACTACTTGCCCCGCCAATGTGGTATCGCCACCTTCACCACCGACCTGTGTGAGGCTATTGCCACTGAATACAGCAATACAAGCTGCATTGCCCTACCCGTAAACGATACCCTGGCAGGCTACACTTATCCGCCCCGTGTCCGTTTTGAACTGGTTGAAAAGGATATTGAATCTTATCGTCGCGCTGCTGACTTCCTCAATATCAATGGTGTCGAAATGGTCTGTCTGCAACACGAATATGGCATTTACGGGGGACCATCTGGCAGCCATATCCTGGCGCTTTTGCGTGAATTGCAGATGCCCATAGTCACGACTTTTCATACCATCCTTCAAGAACCTGATCCCATCCAACGCAGGGTGTTGCAAGAAATTGCTGCCTTATCCGATCGGGTGGTGGTGATGAGTGGGCGTGGCGTGGAATTTTTACAAGAGGTCTACGGGGTTCTGCCGGAGAAAATCGATCTAATTCCTCACGGTATTCCAGATGTCTCCTTTGTGGATCCCAGCTTTCACAAAGACCTGTTTGGTGTCGAGGATAGGATGGTTTTGCTCAGTTTTGGCTTGCTTTCGGCTAATAAAGGCATTGAAACGGTCATCGCTGCGTTGCCCGCTGTTGTGGCACGTCATCCCAACGTAGTCTATATGATTGTGGGAGCAACCCATCCTCATGTTTTGCGCCAGGACGGGGAGATGTACCGGCTGTCATTACAGCGGTTGGCCAAAGAACTGGGTGTGGCCGGGAATGTCATCTTCTATAACCGCTTTGTCAGTCTGGAAGAATTGCTCCAATTCATTAGTACCGCCGACATTTATATTACGCCGTATCTCACACCATCTCAGATTACCTCCGGTACGTTAGCCTATACCCTGGGTGCAGGCAAAGCCATCATTTCAACACCTTATTGGTATGCGGAAGAGATGTTGGCAGAAGAGCGGGGTATCCTGGTGCCTTTCCGTGATCCGGCGGCATTGGCCGAACAGGTGATTGACCTGCTAGACAACGAATCTAAACGCCATGCTATGCGCAAGCGGGCGTATTTGTTTGGGCGGGATATGATCTGGTCACAGGTGGCGCAGCGGTATATGGAAAGTTTTGAACGTGCTCGTACTGAACGACGTTCTTTCGTTTCTTCCCAGTTCGCAGTTAAATCGCTCGACAAACGCCCCAGTGACTTGCCCAAGCTTAAACTTACCCATCTGCAACGGCTTACGGATGACACTGGCATGATTCAACATGCCACTTTTACGATACCTAACTACGATGAGGGTTACAGTATCGACGATAATGCTCGCGCCCTGATTGTAAGCACACATTTGGCGGAATTGGAGATGGGCAATGGGGAGGCTGTTTCGCTAGCTTCCCGCTATCTTGCTTTTATTAACTATGCGTTTAATCGAGAAAACGGCCGTTTTCGAAACTTCATGGACTACCAACGCAATTGGCTGGAAGAAATCGGCTCAGAAGACAGCCACGGCCGTACTTTATGGGCTTTAGGTACCGTATTGGGCCGCTCAAACACGCCAGCCTTGCAAAGTATGGCCGGCTGGTTATTTGAGCAAGCCTTACCCGCCATTCTGGAAACGACCAGCCCGCGAGCCTGGGCTTTTACCCTTGTTGGCATCCATGAATATCTGCGCCGTTTTGATGGAGATAGCCGCGCCAGCCAAATCCGGGACGAACTAGCCGGGCGCTTGTTGGCCTTATATCAGCAGTGCCGTTCCGATGAATGGCGCTGGTATGAAGCAGAGTTGAGTTACTGTAACGCGGTGCTGCCACAGGCCATGTTGATGTGCGGCCAATGGATTCCAAACAAGGAAATGACCGAGACTGGGCTAGAGTCGCTCAACTGGTTGGCTAACTTACAGCGTGCCTCTACAGCAGGCGGGTATTTTGTACCCATTGGCTCCAATGGCTTTTATGAGCGAGATGGTAAGCAAGCCCGATTTGACCAACAACCCATTGAAGCACAAACAATGGCCTCTGCCTGCCTGGAAGCATACCGCAGCACTGGTGACAATCAGTGGCGCAATGAAGCCCAGCGAGCCTTCGAATGGTTTCTGGGCCGCAACGACTTAAACCGACCGCTATATGATCCGACTACAGGCGGGTGCCGTGACGGACTCCACCCTGATCGGCCAAACGAGAATCAAGGTGCCGAGTCAACGTTAGCCTTTCTCCAAACGTTATTGGAGTTGCGTCTGGCCG
>JACSSI010000592.1 GCA_014879345.1 Anaerolineae bacterium
CGGCCATGTACAAGGCGGATGGCACGCCTTTGCCGGTCACATCTGCAATCACCAGGCTCAGTTTGTGGGGATCATCCTCGCGCGGGATAAAGTCGTAGAAATCGCCGCCGACTTGCCAGGCGGATTGGTAATGGGTGGCAAACTGCCAGCCTGGAAGTTGTGGCGTGGTTTGGGGCAGCAACGAGAGCTGCATCTTGCGGCCGATGGCGAGCTCACGCTCCAGGGCGCGTTTTTTCAATTCGACTTCTGTGCGCCGGTTTAGCCGGGCGGAGGTGACGGACATGACACGCGGGGCAAAGCCAGGGTGCTGCCGGATGAGAGCGGCGAAGCGCAGCCGGTCGATGAGGATGAGGGTGCAGTCGGTAACGGCCGTTACCATGCCATTGCGCGGTCGATTTTCCACCACCCCCATCTCGCCAAATAAATCGCCGGCGGTGAAGTAATCAACCTCGTCGCCATGCAGCGTAAAGCGCAGTTCCCCCTCCACGACGACATACATCTTGTCCGACTCGTCGCCAGCCTGAAAGATAATCTCGCCAGCCGCATACTTACAGTGGAGTGATTCATCCTTAAACAGGCCAAAGCCGTGCATGGAAGCTTGTTTCATGAGATCGTTGTTGGTAGATTGGACCAATCTTTAAAGATTGGTCCAATCTGGAACGTGTTAATTAAAAGAGGCAACGGCCGTTTCTTCATCTTCAAAAACGGTCATAATGGTGGTGAAACCAGCCGTGTCCAGCACTTTTTTTACCAGGGGTTGTGGCTTGAGCAGTTTAAAGTGTACTTCTGGCCCGCTGGCTTTGCCTAAATCCTGGGAGATGGCATGGAAAGCACGCCATCCTTCCTGCGCATCTGCCAGCGTTTCGCCGCGCATAATGAGCGCCATGTTGTGCAAAGCAACGAGACCTGAGCTTGACACAAAGGACAACTTATCAAGATCGAGCAGCAGATTGCGTGTGCCATCGGCATAAAGTGCCTGTGTCTGCACAATCAGTGCCTCGTAGTTTGAGGCGTCTAGTTCACCATCCAGGCGCAGCACTGTCACCGGGACGGTTCCTTCTACTTTGGTTTCAGTTATATTGAGCATGAAATTCCTCCTTGAAATTCTCGACGAAGCCTGAGCCTGTCGAAGGCTGGCGCATGACGGGCTTCGACAGGCTCAACCCTCGTTTCTTATTTTTACACGCTTTAATAAAGTTAGTTCATTTTCGCCGTTTGCTGTGCGACGGTAGGATACGTCGTCGCAGAACTCCCGCATGATATGGACGCCCATGCCGCCAAACGGCCGTTCTGCCAGGGGCAGGGTCATATCCGGGCTGGCAACGGTGGTGGGGTCAAATTGGGCAGATTGATCACAGAGCATCACTTTGAACGTGTCACCAGTGTACAGTACCGTAATTTTGATGATGCCTGGCTGACCTTTATAACCATGCCTGATGATATTGGCGGCAGCTTCATCGACAGCGACCACAAATTCATCTATTTCAGACGAGACACAGCCAAAGGAAACGGCCGTTTCCCGCACAAAAGCCCGGATGATACTGAGATCACCTAAAACCACATCATGGAAAACACGTTCTGCTTGATTAGCCATAACCGCCATGAGTGGATGATAACTGTTATTTTGCAGCTTGCAAAAAGGTGATTTTAGAGGGATGTGATGATCAGTTCTAAAAACTGCAAACGTTTGCAAAAATTTATCTGCCTGTTAAACTTTGTTGAAATTTGCATGATACCATGCGATTTTGCAGGGTTTAGTTTAACAGTGGTGTTGCTTAGGATCGATACAAATCACAATGCCTATGAAACTGGGAGAGTGGAAAATGTTTGCCGTGAAGAAGCTGTTTTGGGTGATGGTATTGGTGTTAATTGCTAGTCTGATCATGGTGGGGTGCAGCAGCCCAGAACCGACGCCTGTACCCACAGAACTGCCCGCCGCAGAGCCAACGGAGGAGCCGACCACTGAGCCAACTGTGGAACCGACAGGTGTACCCACTGTTGAAGTGGAAGCAACGGCCGTTCCTGTAGTCGAAATCTCTGAGCCGGAATCAGATATGTATAATTTCGAGGATGGCACGATGCAGGGGTGGGGCGCGTATGGGGAAACGGCCGTTTCCGTTTCAACAGCGTCTGCAAATTCTGGTGCGAACAGCTTGTTGGTGGCAGAGCGTGCCGCAGTGAAAGATGGTGCTGCCGTTGATCTGACGGGATTGCTCGAACCCGGCAAGCCGTACAAGATTAGTGGGTATGCGCGTGTGGTTGATGGAGAACCGGAAAGTCAGTTTGTCTTAACCATGAAACGCACACCGGCCGGGGAAACGGCCGTTAGCGAGTGGGTGGCGTCCAGTCCCTTATTTGGCACAGACGATCCCGATTGGGTTCGTTTGAGCGGCGAATATTCATTTACAGGCAATGTGGATGAACTGCTTCTTGTTGTAGCCAGCCCGGCGTCTGAACTTGTCGATTTTTACATTGACGATGTGACCGTCGCCGAAGTAATAGACCCTAATGCAGTAGCCATCATGGCGCCGCAAAGCGATATTCCCTCGCTGCATGAAACCTTTACCGATCAATTTTTGGTGGGGGCGGCCATCGAACCGTATCAACTGGATAGTGAATACCATGCGGATCTGTTGACCCGTCATTTTAACATTGTCACCCCTGAAAACGTGATGAAACCTATCTCCATTCAGCCCCGCGAAGGGGAATTTACGTGGGACGAGGCTGATAAATTAGTAGCATTTGCCCGCGAAAATGGCCTTGCGGTTCATGGGCATACCCTGGTGTGGCATCAACAGGTTCCCGACTGGATGTTCCAGGACGAAGCCGGAAAGCCGCTGGAACCGTCGCCCGAAAGCAAGGCACTGGTTTTGCAGCGGCTGGAAACGCATATTCGTGCCATTACAGAGCGGTATCAAGACGACATTGTACTCTGGGATGTGGTCAATGAGGTGATTGATACCTCTGAAGAGGATTGTATGCGTCATAGTCCCTGGTATGAGTTAACCGGCACAGACTACATTGCCACCGCTTTCCGTGTTGCCGATGAAATGCTGCCCAACACCTCTCTCATTCTCAACGATTATGGCACCACTGATCCGGCAAAACAGGATTGTATTTACAATCTGGTACAAACTATGCAAGCAGACGGCGTGCCGATTGATGGCATTGGTATGCAAATGCACGTCAACATCGAAAATCCCTCTGCCTATGCCACGGAACAGACCATCGAACGATTTGCGGAGTTGGGCGAGGTGCATATCACTGAAATGGATATGAGCCTTTATACCAATGACACTGACAGTTACAGTGAAGTGCCAGAAGATCTGTTGGTGAAGCAGGGATACCGTTATAAAGCATTGTTTGAGGTGTTTGCGCGCCAGGCGGACAAGATTGATACCGTCACCTTCTGGGGCATGGCTGATGATCATACCTGGCTCAAAACCTGGCCCATTGACCGCATCAATTTGCCGCTGCCGTTTGACGAAGCGTTGCAGGCTAAATATGCCTATTGGGGAATTATTGATCCGGATCAGCTTCCTGTTTTTACTCAGGTGTTGGAGAGCAGCCAGGGAACGCCTGAGATTGATGGCATGACGGAAACTGTGTGGGCGGCGCAGGCCGGTATTAATCTGCAAGCCTCTGATTCGCTAACGACCAGTTTTAAAACGAGTTGGGATGCAGAAACTCTTTATCTTTTTGTTGAGACGCAGGGTGGAACGGCCGATGGCGAAACCGTTGATCTCTTTATTGACATGAATAATGGCAAAACGGCCGTTTATGAGGGGGATGAACTGCATTTGACCTTCCAGGATGGGGTGTGTGC
>JACSSI010000593.1 GCA_014879345.1 Anaerolineae bacterium
ATATCATTCCCAAAGAAATAGAATTTAAAGGTCAATTTTCTAATCAACGATGGGTTATCTGTACTATTTATCGTAAACTTACCCACTTCACAGTTTTCTTGTCTTAAAATTTTGTTTATAGTTCGTGTGCAAGTATCTGCTAATTTATTGACGTTGTAAACAAGACAATATCGAGCCTAACATGATTCATGTTTTTGTGGGCACAAAAGCCCAATTCATCAAAATGGCTCCCATCATGATGGAGCTAAACAAAAGAGAGATTCTCTATAATTTGATTGATGCCGGTCAGCATGGCGGTCTCACCGGAGAGTTGATGGAACAGTTCGCTCTTGGCGAACCCAATGTCTTCCTTCGTTCTGAAAAGACAACCATTAAAACCATGTGGCAAGCCATCAAGTGGACAGCAAAAAGTCTTCTTCAACTCATTGTAAAACCCAAAGCAATATCTAACCAAGTTTTTCAAGGTAAAAAAGGAGTTTGTCTCATTCATGGGGATACTCTCACCACCTTGATTTCACTTCTGTATGCCAAACGTTGTGGCATTAAAGTGGCACACGTCGAAGCGGGTTTGCGCAGTTATCGTTTGTTTGACCCATTCCCAGAAGAAATCATACGCTTATTAGCAATGCGTTTCAGCGATATTTTATTTGCACCCTCAGAGTGGGCGTATCAAAATCTGAAGAAAATGGGGTATGAAGCGAAAACGATCGATGCCGGTGGTAATACGATTATTGATACAGTTCGTTATGCGCTTGAAAAGGTAAACGGCCGTTCTCAAACCAGTCAACCCTATATCATTGTCACCACCCACCGAGTTGAAACTATTTACTCCAAATCACGACTACAGTTCATCATTGAGTTTTTAGAAAAAGTCGCTGATCAGCGCCAGGTGCGCTTCGTCCTGCATCATCCAACAGAAAATCAACTGCGCCGTTTTGGCCTATTTGGCCGCCTTGCACACAATCCCCAAATCGAGTTATCTCCTTTGCAACCTTATATCAAATTCGTGGGCTTATTGGCAAATGCCGACTTCATCGTGACCGACGGAGGCAGTATTCAGGAGGAGAGCTATATCCTTAATAAACCCTGTCTAATTATGCGTACTACTACGGAGCGTATGGAAGGCCTGGGTGAAAACGCATTCCTAGCCGATTTTAGCCACGAGCGCATTGACCAGTTTTTAAATCAATTGCCATCTTTCAACAGAGTTGAATTGCCTGACTCCATAAAACCATCAGCCACTATCGTAGACCACATCACGGAATGGGCATAATCCATTCAGACATATTCAGTTTTAGTCCTATGAAATCTCAATCGCATCGTTATTTACTTGTCACTTTATTTATCGCCTTATTATTCGTCCTCTGGGCGCAAATACCAGCTTTACGCGATCCCTTTCAAATTGAAGAAGATGTCCGAAACTTGCCTTGGATGTGGAGTCTAACCGACTCGACATTATTCTCTCGCTCACCGTTCATCCAGGGGAAAATTTTCTTGATTTCTTTGGGTAACATGCAATGGCCTTATATCATCGATAATCCTGTTTATGGGCTGCTTATTCAACTCGGCAGTTATTTTGTGTCTCCCCTCACCCTGGTTAAGCTAATACCAATCCCGTTGACATTATTGGTTGCTTATTATGCGTTCCGACTGGGACAAACGGCCGTTACCAATCGTTTCGCCGTCATTTTTTCCCTTACCTTTGTTGCTCTCAATTTAACCCTGCATACCGAAGTATCAGTAATCGCAGGCTTACAGAGATCTTTTGTCAGCCTGTTCGTGCTGGTATTGGCCTATTACCTACTATCAGGTCATTTTGGCAGGGCTGCCTTAACCCTCTTCTTTGCCGCAACCATCTACGTACCCATTCTGCCAGTATGCGGACTTACCTATTTATTTAGCTGCATTGATTGGCGTAATCAAAACAATCTCTCATGGCAGCGCCGCATCAATTGGCGAGCCATCTCATGGTTATTTTTCATCTGTGTTGTCATCCTAATCTTTATGTTCCCCCTATTCCAGGAACAATTAATGCCCAGCAACCCGGCACCACAGACGCCAATCAGTGAAAGTTCAACTACATCTACAGCACAAACCCATCCCTGGGAAAATCCTCGATTTTCCCTTAAAGGCCCCAAACCTCTCTTTATTTTTTTTCCTTTCATTGGTCGCGGGGGTATTGCCAGTGGCCCTAGTGTTGGCATCTTGATTGGTTTATTTGCCTTCTTTTTAATAGCGAGTTATCCCCTACTAAAAAAACAATTCCAAAAGCCACCTGTTGTCCTTCAACAAATTCTATATGCTAGCATTATCGTTTATATCCTTTCCTGGCTCATCTTTTTTATAACCTCACGCTTTTTGCTGTATATCCCCAGCCGCCACACACAAACCACACTCTTCATCGTTCTGCTTTTTATGACTTTACAAAATGCTGTACCGGCATTTAAAGCATGGGTTGATTGGATCAGCCGCCACCGGCAGAAGGCGGCATTATTCATCTTTATACTCACACTTCTAGGACTGGTTGTCATTATCTGGCAGATATTTCGCCAGGGCTTAACATTTCCGTCAGCGATAGTAGCTGGTTTATTACTATTATTAGCTGTCATTAGCTGGCAGCTTTTCAAGGAGCGTACTGCGACATCAAAAACAGAAACGCCTACATTTGATCTGCCCAGGTGGGGACAAATCCTGCTCCTTTTTTTTATTCTTCTTCTGGCTTTTAGTTATATACGGTTTGCATCTCCTCCCTTTCATAATCCTACTCCTGATGAACGGGAAATGTATGAATACTTGCAAAGTTTGCCAAAAGATGCGCTGATTTCTGGCCATCCTTGCTCGTTGGATGGTGTCCCAATTTTCGCTCAACGGAACATTTTGTTTAATTGTGAAGAGTATGGCTATGCCGATCCCCAATCTGTCTCAGCTACTCTGGTGGCATACTACAACGATAACCCAGAACAGATATTGGCCTATTGTCACGAGTATGGCGTAGATTATTTAATAGTTGACACAGAGAAATGGCTCACTCACGACCGGATTGTAGCTGGCAATTTTTTTTATGAACCTTATGCTTCTGCATTACAACCTGACTTGATTGCCCAATCTCAGTTTGCTCTGGCTTCAATTAATCCAGAGCAATATCTCTTTACCGCGGGTTCGCTTTTTATCATTCCCTGTACTGAAATTGCTTTCGATTGATAACTTGAATTGGAGAATTATTGTGCGCAGTGCCATGCCTGATTTGAATAAAAAGCATAACCGTTGGTTTCTCTTCACGATACTTTTTATAGTATTGGTAGGGGTTTTAACATGGTTTAGCTATGTTTTTATAATTCCTATTTTTGATTATCCTAATAAAGACTTTATGACCTTTTGGACAGGCAGCCGCGCTCTATTAGAAAGGATTGATCTTTACGATAGTCAGCTTTGGAGACCATTAAGAGCAAGATATGGCAGCAGTTGGATGCCAAATGCAACGGCCCCATATCCACTCTGGACGTTTATAGTGACTTTGCCTTTTGCCTTTTTTTCGGTCGAATTAGGGGCGGCATTGTGGCTGGCTGTGAGCGAGGTGCTGTTAGCCATTTGCTTATATGGTCTTGTTTATTATGTGTTCCAATATCAACCCACGATTAATGAAGCGCTTTTATTGTTTGTGGTAGCTTTTGTCTCGATTACCAATCTATTGATTATTATTAATGGGCAGTTTGCTTATTTTCTATTAGCTATTTTTACGCTTTTTTTGTTCTTGTTGCAGCAGAAACGGCCGTTCTTAGCAGGTATGGTCTTGTCATTGGTTGTCCTAAAACCCAATTTGTTT
>JACSSI010000594.1 GCA_014879345.1 Anaerolineae bacterium
GGGGGATAACGGCCGTTTAAGTCGGCAGTAGTTTAGGGCTGGGTATGCTGCTTATACAACTCTTCGTCAATTCGTTCGCGCAGCATCACTTTGATGAGCGATTGATACGGCACATCTCTTTTGTTGGCGAGAACACGCAGTTCATTGAGCATGGATTCAGACAGGCGCAGAGAAATCGTTTTGGTGGAAGGTTTCAATTTAGGCAGGACAGTCCGTTCAGCCGCTTCCCAGTTCAAATATTCGGTAGAATCATGGGTTGCCCAAAATTCTCGCTCTTCATCTTCATTTTCAAATTGAGGGATTTGTTTTAGCATAAGCTTGACGTTCCTTATCGTTCATATCACGAGCCGATATGACACGGATTTTATCAGTGCGCATGGTAAACGCGATAAAAAGGTGTCTACCTGCATTTGTTTGACCTAGCCCATAAAACTGTTTTTCATCTTGTGAGTGCCGGGTATCATGCGCAAGCAATAGGGGTAGATTAAAGAAAACTTCTTCACATTCGGCGGTTGCGACTTGGTGCTTCTCCCAGTTTTTGGCACGATTGCTATCATCCCATTCGAATCCGTCAACTTTGCTCAAATCTACCATTTTTGTATATTATCATCATGCACAAGCTGCGTCAATCAAGATTTTTTTGGCGACGCAGCTTTCTCCGATAATTTATTGGTGTGACAAAACGGCCGTTTTTCGCCCATCTTCCATAGTTTGATAAAATGTGACCCATCTGCAAACTATGAAAAAACCATCTGCTTCACACGTTATCAAGATTGAACGATTTACTGGATTGCTGTCGGAACGGCCGTTATACATTTACCTGCCCCCCGGTTACGACGACTCAGACCGCCACTACCCCGTCCTCTTTATGCACGACGGCCAAAACTGCTTTGAAGCGTTTGCCGCCGACAGCTATGTCGGCTCCTGGCACGCCGACGAAATCGCCGATGACCTTATCGGCCAAAGGTTGATGGAACCCTGCCTCATCGTCGGCGTGGCACATGGCGGCAGCCAGCGCATGGCCGAATACCTGCCCCCCTACATCACTTTTTATCCTAAAAAAGAAGAAGAAAGCGAGGGTAAACGTAAAGGCATCGTTGGCCGTGCCAATCGTACTGTTCGTTATTATCAGCATGACATACTCCCCTATATCCACGAGCAGTACCGGGTGCTGCCCGGACGTGAAAACAGGGCTACCTGCGGTTCGTCGATGGGCGGTCTGTTTTCCACGTACATTGCCTGGCAGTTTCCTGATTTTGCCCGTCATCACGCCCTGGTTTCACCTGCTTATGGGATAACTGCCACGGAGCAAGGTAAAATGGAACCGATTGAGCGCCTGCGCTGTGACAACCCACGTGATGTACGCCTGTGGCTCGACAGCGGCACACGAGATGCGCCGGGTCGCGGCGATGACGGCCGTTTTCAGACCGCCGCCGCCCGTGATGCCTTGTTGCAAAATGGGTATGTGGAAGGCCCCAATTTCCGCTATCATTTAGCCAAAGGGGCAATCCATAACGAATCAGCCTGGGCTGCCCGCCTGCCGCTAATTTTTCAGTTCCTGTTTCCACCACGGTAAAATTACCAAAGATTGAAGATTGAAGCCGTACAATCTTCAATCTTTAATCTTTAATATCTCAAGAGGCAAATCAACCATGCAAAGACGTTATGAACTCATCAACAGCCTCGCCATTGGTCGCCCGATGCAGGTATTGGCGTTTGGTCATTATGGCGCACCGGTGATTGCCTTCCCCTCCGGCGGCGGGCAGTTTTTTGATTTTGAGAGCAATGGCATGATAACGGCCGTTGCCCCCCTCATCGAAGCCGGCAAAATCAAAATTTACTGCCCTGAAAGCCTCGACAACGAGTCCTGGCTAAAGCAGGGCGTCGATCCCCACTGGCGAGCGGTACGCCACAACGCCTACCAGGATTTCATCCTTTACGATTTAGTACCAGCCATTCGCGCCGACTGCCACGACGAGAACATCCGTATTGCCCTCACCGGCGCCAGCCTGGGCGCTTATCACGCCGCCAACTTCGCCCTCAAATTCCCCCATCTATTCCATTACGCCTTGTGCATGAGCGGCCGTTACGACATCGAACTGGTTTGCGGCCACAGCGGATCAGAAGAGGTTTATTTCAACAATCCAGTGGCTTACGTGCCTAATTTGCATGACGAGGCCCTGGAACATGTGCGCCGTAATACCCATCTGGTGCTCGTTTGCGGTCAGGGCGCGTGGGAAGAAAAATGCCTGCGTGACACGCACCGCCTGGCCGACCAGTTGGCTGAGAAAAGTATCAGTCATGAGCGGGACATCTGGGGTTATGATGTCGAACATCATTGGTTCTGGTGGCGGCAGCAAATAGCCCACCACTTTGGCAAAACGTTTGGCTGATGAAGACCTGACAGGTTTACAAGAAGCCTTGTCGGATATTCATCTTTTCATGGCATGTTACCCTTGCAGACCAGATCGTTAATAAACCTGTCAGGTCTGGACGGTACATAAATCTTGGAGGAAACAATGAATCAACGAAAAATCGGACTGTTGTTGGGGGATGAAGAAGATTGGCCGACAGCGTTTGAAGCGTTGGCGCGATGGATGGGGTCGACATTAACTTATCGGGGCGAAACAGCGCAAATTGAGGTGGAGCGTATACGCATTCACCCGTTCCAGTTGAGTGCGCCCACCAGCTACAATCTGGTAATAGACAGGTTGGCTTATTGGCATTACCAACCGCGTGAATGGCTGAAAAAGGCAGCGCTTGTTAATGGCGTTTATCTGCTCAATAATCCCTTTACCTTCCAAAGTATGGAAAAACATTCGGCTTACTGTGCCATGCTGCGCCTGGGCTTGCACATTCCCGACACCTGGCTCATCCCCCCCAAAGCCGCGCCTGATACGGAGAAATATCGGAGAACGGCCGTTAAATACCATGACCTCTTCAACCTGCCCGACATCGCCAACGAGATAGGCTATCCCTTGTTTATGAAACCATTTGACGGGGGTGGGTGGCGCGGGGTCAGCAGCGTGGCGGATGAGGCAGAACTAATCAAAGCGTATGATGAGTCCGGTCAAATGTTGATGCACTTGCAGGCGGGGCTGGACAATTTCGATGTCTTTGTGCGCTCATTGGCGATTGGGCCGCAAGTGATTAGCTTGTTTTATGATCCAGAACAGCCCCAACACGGCCGTTATCAAATCCGCCATGATTTCTTGAGCGCCGAAAAAGGGCGGGAAGCGCGTATCATCACCAAAGTGATCAACGCCTTCTTCCGCTGGGACTTCAACTCTTGTGAAGCCATCCTCAAAAACGACATTTTATGGCCGATTGATTTTGCCAATGCTTGCCCCGACATTGCCATCACCAGCCTGCACTATTATTTCCCCTGGGCCATTAAATCGCTGCTGGCGTGGAGCCTGTTCTGTACCGTCACCCGCCGCCCCATGCACATCACCATGGACATCGCCCCCTATTTCGCCATCGCCGACTCCGACCTGAGCTACGAGGACAAGCTAACCGAATACGAAAAACTGGCTGACGCCCATTTCCAAACGGAAGAATTTAATGCATTCAAGGCCGAGGCGCTGCCCCAACTGGATGAGGTGATGTGGCGCTTGGCGCAAAGCGAAGAGTTTGACCATATTTTGGTGCAGACAGTGCAGACAACCTTTCCGCCGCATGAACATGAGCAATATATTGCCCATTATCGTGGCTTGCTGCGTCATTGGGTGGAGGCGGAGGGTGGGTAACGGCCGTTTAAGTCAACATTTGTGACACCATCTCTGATTGTGGCTTCTGACCATGCTAGAGCTTCTGCCT
>JACSSI010000595.1 GCA_014879345.1 Anaerolineae bacterium
TTTATCTGTTAAAGTTCTATAAGGTTTTTAGTTAAAGGTTTACATAATCTGTTTTTAAATAAGGTTTATAAACGATCTGGTCAGTAAAGGTAAGTTGTCATGCAAAAATGACTTACTGACAAGGCCTCTTGTAAACCTGTCAGGTCTTCTCCAAATATTAAGAAAGGACTTCTACCATGAAAAAATTAAAATTGACATCACTTCTATTACTCACCCTTCTGATTTTTATGCTCGCGGCCTGTGGCGGCGAATCAACTGCATCCACAGATGTTGTGCTGGCAACGCAACCGACAGCCGCGCTTGAAGGGGAAGCCGTGCAGCCTGTGAATACCCAGGAAATTGTGGCAACGGAGCCAGTTTTTGAACCAACGGCCGTTCCCATTTCCGTAACATATGACAACGACGACCTAACAGTCAGCGAAAGCAGTGCCGAAAGCAGTGCCGATACCGACACCATCGACCTGGCAGACGATACCACCACCTTTACAGGGGATGGCGTCGTCGTTGATGGCAGCATCGTCACCATCACCATGGCCGGAACGTACAGCATCAGCGGCACGTTAACTGACGGGCAGCTTGTGGTAGACACGCAGGATGAGGAAACAGTCACCCTCATTTTGAATGGGGTGAACATTACCAATACCACCAGCGCCCCCATCTACGTGAGCAACGCCGATAAAACCGTAATCACCCTGGCCGATGGCACTGAGAACGTGGTCACAGACGGCACTTCCTACGTTTTTCCTGACGCAGAAACAGACGAGCCGAATGCGGCCGTTTTCAGCAAGGACGATCTCACCATTAACGGGACGGGTTCCCTCATTGTCAATGCCAATTTCAACAACGGCATCGCCAGCAAAGACGACCTCAAGATTACGGGCGGTTTGATCACCGTCAATGCCGTCAACGATGGCATCAAAGGGCGGGATTCGATTGCTGTGTTGGCCGGAGACATCACTGTCAATGCGGGTGGCGACGGGCTGCAAGCGAACAATGATGAAGATGCAGAAAAAGGTTGGATTTCAATTGAAGGTGGGTCTGTGGTGGTAACGGCCGTTCTCGACGGCATACAAGCAGAAACCATCCTCACTATCAGCGACGGCAACATCATTGTCGTTTCCGGTGGGGGCAGTGGCTCCACAGCTGCCGACAGCGCCAAAGGGTTGAAAGCTGGTGTCGATATCACCATTGACGGTGGCACAATCGTCGTGGATGCCGCCGATGATGCCATCCATTCCAACAGCAGCATCACCATCAATGGCGGCGACATCATTGCGGCGTCTGCCGATGATGCTGTCCATTCAGACGATACCCTGGTCATCAACGGCGGCGATCTAACCATTTCCCAGTCGTATGAAGGGCTGGAAAGCGACATCATTATCATCAATGAGGGCAATATTCACCTTGTTTCGAGCGATGACGGCATCAACGTCACCAGCGGCGACACAGGCGGCGGCGAGTCGGTGGCCCAAGGCAAATATTTTGAAATCAACGGCGGCACCATCGTCTTGGATGCTGGCGGCGATGGCCTGGACTCCAACGGGTCAGGCACGCTAAACGGGGGCGTTGTTCTTGTCAACGGCCCCACAGAAGACCGGAATGGCGCGTTAGATGTCAATGGCACCTTAACGATTAACGGTGGCTTTCTGGTTGCCGTGGGCAGCGCCGGCATGGCGCAGTCACCCGGAACTGACTCTACACAATATTCAGTACTGGTGACACTGCCCTCCATGCAACCCGCCGGGAGCATGATCCATATTCAATCGGAAGCTGGCGAGGAAGTTCTGACTTATGTTTCGAGTAAAGCGTTTGAAACGGCCGTTTTCTCATCCCCTGCCCTGGAAAATGGCACAACCTATCTGGTTTACACAGGTGGCAGCAGCACCGGCACAGAAATGGACGGTCTCTATGTTGATGGCACGTATACGCCAGGCACCCAGGTTTCCAGCTTTACCATTACCAGCATGGTAACAGGTGAAAGCACCGGCATGGGTGGACAGCGCGGCGGCGGCGGCGGACGGCCGTAAACCTAAGAAACTGTCAAATAATAAGCTCGTGATAAATCAGAGATTGGAGATTAGAGATTGGAGATTGTGCCGCTTTAATCTCCAATCTCTAATCTCTAATTCCGCAATATCTTCGTCTTTTCTTCACATTTTCTAAACATCTATGCGATACAATGCTTGCTTGCAAACGCGAATAGCAGAAATCTTTGGCTCTTTAGTATCTGCTGGGGTGCGCGTCATTCTGAACGAAGTGAAGAATCCCGTA
Organism: Anaerolineae bacterium; assembly: GCA_014879345.1. Lineage (GTDB taxonomy): Bacteria > Chloroflexota > Anaerolineae > Promineifilales > Promineifilaceae. Next base: position 2,272 of record JACSSI010000595.1, read on the forward strand.
CCTCTGGGATGCTTCGTTTCACTCAGCATGACGCGAGTAAAACCCCATGAATTCCTAAAGACCCAAATCTTTGAAGGCATATGGCTCAAACTGGCAACCAGGCACACACTGAAAAGAATAAGGAATGGCATAAACAATTAGGCTTCTTTTTGTTATGGGTGGTGGTACAAACCACTTTCCTTGTATCTTGTGTGCCATCCACACAACCAGAAGAACTTTCTGCCACAATTCCCGCAAAGAACAACGAAACCCCCGAGCCAACAGTGACAACGCAACCGCTGGATACGGCCACGCCCGCCCCCGCGCAAATGAGTCTGGCGGCAACACCTGAACCCATTCCCCCAACAGCCACGGCAACCAGCGAACCGGAACCTCATATCTACCTGGTTGAAGCGGGCGACAACTTGACGATTATTGCCAACAAGTTCAATACAACCGTAGAAACCATCCAGCGTGCCAATGAAATTGTAGATGGCAATGCCATTCACGCGGGCATGGCGCTGGAAATTTTTCTCGATGGCGTACCAACGGATCCGGTTGCAGGAGATAGTGCGGATAGAAATATCCTGCCGAATCAAATACTTTGTCCGAGCGCCGACGAAGTGGCGGAACTGGACACGGAAGGCGGCACAATCATTGGCAGATCGGCCGTGTGCGATATACCCATCCTCAGTTATACGTTTGGCACAGGTGGCACATCGCTTGTTTGGGTTGGGGGGATGCATGGCGGCTCCGAATGGAATACGATTTTGCTCGCCTACGCCTTCATCGATCATTTACGACTCAATGAAGAGAGCATCCCGGCCTCCCTCTCCATCGTTGTGATTCCTAATGCCAATCCTGATGGCTTATTTGCAGTCACACGGCGTATCGGCCGTTTTGCTGAAACTGATGTGGATGTGGACACGGCTAACGGCCGTTTTAACGGAAACTTTGTTGACCTCAATCGGAATTGGGATTGCGAATGGGCGTCCACTGGCGTGTGGCAAAACAATACGGTTAGCGGCGGCACAGCCCCGTTTTCAGAACCGGAAAACCAGATTTTACGTGATTTTATAGTGGCAGAAGACCCCGCCGCCACTGTCCTGTTACACAGCGCGGCAACAGGGGTGCATATGGCCGGGTGCGGCCAAATCGATCCGGAGAGCAGGACTTTGGCAACCGTGTACAGTCAGGCTTCTGGGTATCCGATTTATGATTCGTTTCAACATTATGCCATCACAGGGGATGCCAGCAACTGGCTGGCACAGCAAGGTTTTCCGGCCATCACTGTGGAACTCTCAACCCATGAGGATATTGATTGGCGTATGAATCTAGCCGGTTTAAATGCCATGATGAATCACATGGCGATTCAAACGACAGCTAATTAGTCACCCCCAACGAACTCTGCCCCCTTCATAATCTACTTACTCCACATGAATTCCCAAAGCGCCGCAAAAGCCTGCTCAACCACCTGTGGAGCAGGCTTTTGTTTATCTATACCAAATCTGAATAACTTCTAAATAGTTTCTTATCATGCGTTTGCTATCTTTGGTGCATATTG
>JACSSI010000596.1 GCA_014879345.1 Anaerolineae bacterium
GCCCCCACCATCACCCATGACGGTGTTACCGTTGCCAAAGAAATTGAACTGGAAGACCCCTTTGAAAATATGGGTGCCCAGCTCTTCAAAGAAGCTGCCATCAAAACAAATGACATTGCTGGTGATGGTACTACCACTGCTACCGTCCTGGCACAGCACATGGTTCACGAAGGTTTGAAAAACGTGGCTGCTGGCGCGAACCCCATGCTGCTCAAACTGGGTTTGGAAGCTGGTACGGCTGCTTTGGCTGCCAAAATCAAAGAAATGGCTGTCAGCATCGACAGCGTGGAAGATATTGCTTCCGTCGCCTCTATTTCTGCCCAGGACAAAGCCATCGGCTCTTTGATTGCCGAGGTAATGGACAAAGTGGGTAAAGATGGTGTTATCACCGTTGAAGAATCCCGTGGTTTGGAATTTGAAACCGAATACGTTGAAGGTATGCAGTTTGACCGTGGTTATATCAGCCCCTATTTTGTGACCGATGCTGAAACCATGGAAGCTACCATTGCTGATGCCTACATCCTCATCCACGACAAGAAAATCAGCTCTGCGCAAGACATTGTGCCGATTCTGGAAAAATTGATGCAGATTGGCAAGAAAAACCTCGTCATCATCGCCGAAGATATTGACGGCGAAGCCCTGGCGACCTTGGTGCTGAACAAACTGCGCGGCATGATCAATGCCCTGGCTGTGAAAGCGCCTGGTTTTGGCGACCGTCGCAAAGCGATGTTGCAAGACATTGCTGTGCTGACTGGTGGTCAGGTTATCACCGAAGAAATGGGTCGTAAACTGGAAAGCGTACAGATTAGTGACCTGGGTCGGGCGGCTAAAGTTGTCTCTTCTAAAGACGAAACAACTGTGGTTGATGGCGCTGGTGATGAAGAACAAATCAAAGCACGTGTCGAGCAGATTAAAGTTGAAATTGACCGGTCTACCTCTGATTATGACCGTGAAAAACTGCAAGAACGCCTGGCTAAATTGGCCGGGGGTGTGGCTATCATCCGTGTGGGTGCGGCGACCGAAGTTGAACTGAAAGAAAAGAAACATCGCGTTGAAGATGCCTTGTCTGCAACTCGCGCGGCTGTGGAAGAAGGTATTGTTCCCGGTGGTGGTGTGGCTTTGTTGAATGCCCTGTCTGCCTTGGATGAGGTAGAAATTGCGGCAGGCGACCCGACCACAGGTGTGAATATTTTGCGGGAAGCGCTGTTGGCGCCGATGCGCAAATTGGCTGCCAATGCGGGTATGAATGGCGATGTCATTATCCAAAACGTGCGTCGTGAACAAGAAGCAAAAGGCGATAGCAAGATTGGTTTTAATGTGTTGACGGGTGAATATGTCAATATGTTGAAAGCGGGCATCATTGACCCAGCCAAAGTGACTCGTGGCGCTGTTGAAAATGCTGCCAGTATCGCTGCTATGATTCTGACGACTGAAGCGCTGATCACTGATTTACCTGAGGATTCTCCGGCTATGCCAATGGGCGGCGGCGACCCGGGTATGGGTGGCATGGGCTTCTAGGAAGCATGGGCTTCTAAAATTGTGAATTGTGAATTGTGAATGGTTAATTGTTAACTGTTTGCGAATGTTAGTTGAATAAAATTAGGAAGGCTCCTCTTAAATAGAGGAGCCTTTTCTTTTTTTGGGGGTTTCCGGTAAACTGGCAGGGTATGGATTTTTAGTTAGTAGAGAGAGAGGAGGGTTTCATGGGTGAAAAATTGTTGCAACAAATGATGCCTTTTTTGGAGAAAACAAATTGGCCTGGGGAGGCGGCGCTGACGCTGCAAGGTCGTGAAGCGTATCTGATTGGTTTGGACAAGGTGGAAACGTATACCAGTGATCCGAAGACGTTGGCGGAGGCGATTCGGGTGTTTCACTCGGGCGGTTCGCTGCCGTATGCGTATGCGGGGGCGGCTTATGTGCTGGTGGCGGCTTCACGTGAGCAGGACGGTTCGTATGCGCTGACGGGGCTGGATGCGGCGATGGCCTGGCTGGAAAAGGCGCAAACGCTGGAGATGGACAGTGTGGACATCAATATGATTGAGGCGTTTGTGTATGTGTATAACGGCCGTTCTGATGATGCCCGCCTGGTGATTGATTATTTGCTGGATATTGAACCGGGTAATTACCATGTCCACCTGGCTGATGTGGCTTACTGGATTCAACAGGGTGATTTGGCTGAAATTGAAAATGCGATCACGGCGGCGGTGAAAACGGCCGTTAACCCACCCCAAAAAATGCGCCTCACCCATCAACTGGGCGACATCTATCTACAATTTGGCGAGTTGGATAAAGCGTTAGCTGCCTACAAACAAAATGTACACTTCGATCCCAAAAACCCCTTGTTGTGGCACAAAATCAGCGTTGTTTTCTACCAGATGGAAAATTGGGATGAAGCAGAGCGTGCCAATCAGCAATCATTGCGGCTAGGCACTTTGGTTGAGGCACAAGCCTTTCTGGAGCAGATCAAGCAGCGCAAAAAACAAGATACGGGGTTATTTGGCGGGCTGTTCAATCGGTAAAGATTGAAGATCAAAGATTAACGATAGCTGCCTATAGCCCAAATAATCTTCAATCTTTAATCTTTTGAAGAAACGAAAAAACCTTCTCTTGAATTTCTTCCGGCGTTAACTCGCTGGTATCGACGTAGAAATCGCAATGTTCATAGGCGTGGGCCAGACGTTGGTGTTGTTCAGCCAGCCGCTCTGGCCCACCGTGATTTTTAGGGCGGCGGCGCAACAAACTCTCAAAATTCAAATCCAAATAAATAAGCAGGTCTGGCTTGGTAAGGCGCTGCCACATGTTTTGCACATATGAATGTTCTTGGGAAGGCTGCTTAACCAAGTAACCGGCGGCACGTAAAGCTCGCCCCAGTGTGGATTTGCCAGACGCACAAGGCCCCACCAGTGCAATCAAAACAGGGTCAGGATCATCATCAGTTGTCATGGTTAAGAGAGGGGCAAGTGAACATCTAAACGGCGCGTATCATCACCCAAATCTGGCAAGACGGAGGCCACCAGGACGCTAATGTCATCCCGCGGACGGCCGTTTTCCATTGCCAACGCATCCGCCAACAACTTATCCGCAATCACACGGGGAGACACTTCATTATCGGCCACAAATTGAGCCATCGCCGCCATTGGGTCGTAATTCTCAGTGCCGCTGAGACTGCCTGCATGACGTAACCCATCGGTATAAACCACGATAATCGTACCCACTTCTATGGGAAATTCTGTGATGACTGGCCTTGTCACCGGATGAACACCCACGCTGCGCGTCGGTCTATCCAACAAAAAGAGACCTTTGCTGCGTGTATAGACAATAACCGGCGCATCACTGTTACGCGAAATGACAAACGTTTTTGAACGGGAATCAGCGGAAAGGATATTGAGCGTGGAACTCACTTTGCCGCCACGATAGGTGTAGAGATAATCGTGAGCCGCACGGGCAGCCGCGCCATCACGAACCCCTTCTGATAACAGTTGAATGGCTTTACGCGCCACCACGTTGCTAATTGCTTTGGCCGATTTACCGCTGCGCTGTCCATCAGCCAGGACAAACGAAATGCCGCCATGCGGCCGTTCGACCATTTCCAGGGTATCGCCGCTTTCGCGGGAAGCATATTTACTGATTTTGGCGACGGCAAATTGGACATCCATAATTTAATTCTTGGGTATTTAGGTTGATAACAATAGTGCGTAGTGCGTAGTGTGTAGTGTGTAGTGTGTAATGCGTAGAATATCAGCTACGCTCTACGCATTACGTTCTACGAATTATAACACCGTCGGTTTGCGCCCCCCAAAGATGGCGTGTCC
>JACSSI010000597.1 GCA_014879345.1 Anaerolineae bacterium
GCAGTGAAGAATCCCGTACCTCTGGGATGCTTCGTTTCACTCAGCATGACATGATTAAAGCCCCATGAATTCCCAAAGAGCCACAAATACAACCTTATGAAGGATTTACCTCAAAGAAGGGAAGCTGTACATCGCCAACCGCAATTGTTACCCGGCTGCCAGGTTCCACCGCTCCCCCAATATTGCGCAGCAAAAAGAAATATTGGTAACCAAACTCCAGGTTATGTGTATGCGGATCATCATTCATTGCCATTTCCGTGCCATCTTCAGCAATAACGCGAGGAATAGTTTCCACTGCATCAAACAAGTCATAAGCCTTATCAGGATCCGTAACCTGATAACGCAGGTCTAACAAGCCCCCTTCTGCCACCACAGCCACATGAACAATGCGAATGCCCCATTCATCTTCGATTTTTGCTGCTCTTTCCGCCTGAATTTCAGCGATATAAGCTTGATTTTGCTGCTCCTGAATCAATTGCCATCCTTTATAACCAATGAGACCAAAGAACAGCACTGCCATAACAGCAATGATGACCCAATATCTTTTCCACCAACTGCGTGGTATTTCTTGAATTACAGGTTGTGTTTCGTCCATGATTAGTTTGCCTTCAAAAATCAATTTATAGTTAGTAAGCGTTCACAAATAATTTAGCGGTTTTCAGATTAGTCCAATCTTGAAGATTGGACCAATCTCGGCAAGTTAAAACGAACGCTCACTTAGCTGCACTTTCAATCCTGTCAGGTGTAGGGGCTTTGCGGGCAAAGCCCCTACTGACAAGTTCAAAAGCCTCAGCGTTTAATAATTCACTATTGTCCTGAGCCGGTGTCTGAGCCAGACTGCATCATAATTGGCAGGTAAAGATCATACCAGACAGGTTCTATGACGAAGGTGTCAAAGTACATGCTTCCAGATGCATTGGCGGCCACACCACTGGACGGCCCTAAAAGCACATCTTTTATTTGATAGGCTGAGCTGCCAATGCCTGCCAACAGAGCCGGTTCACCCTCATCAACAAGCAGGCTCAGTTCATCTTTAACTGGATCCCACTTGAGCTGAATATTTTGAATATCATTGGTGATATGAATGCCTTCAGTCATGGTGATGACACCACCAGCCTCTGGCGCCCATAACATGATTTCTGGCCCTACCACATCTTGCTCAAATGTTAGCCCGAAAACGGCCGTTCCAGATTTATCTCGAGCCACAAAAACAGCTTGCTCTTCACCAGCGGTATCCACATTGTTTGGCGCAAAGTCAAAACTAATCTTGAACCCTTTGCCCGCATCAGGAATTTGTGCTTGCAAATAAGCTGGCTTACCCGCTTCCAGGGATGCTTCCATACCCAGCCCTTCACTTAAAGCAGCCGCAGCCGTCACAGATACATCACCAACGGCCTTATCCCAACCAGAGAAGTTCTCAGTCTCAAAACCATCCGCGAAAATGGGGGTAAACCCACCAAAGCTGCGAATCTCTACCGATGTCGTGGAGACTGGCCCCCAGTTCCCCAGCGCATCCTGAGTTCGTACAGAAACGGTATGGAAGCCAAAATCCCACCGGCTGACATTGATAAGTGTGCCAAATGTTTCAGTGGCACTATCAAACGCCCCATCAATAGGCAGCAGCGGTTGTCCTTGTCCTGCACCAGGGTCTGAGCCTTCAAACCATTCAGCCCCCTTGATGGTTGACTGCGCATCCGTGCCTGTCGCACCTATGAGTAAAGGCAATATGCGCCAGTTAACCGGATTGGGCACAGCCAGAATAGCGCTAGTCGTGGGGCCAGTTTTGTCCATGATGAGCGTCATCGAACTCATTGACCCCCAATTGCCTGCCACATCTTTACCGTGGAAGTCAATAGAATGCTCACCTTCTGCCAAAGAACGAATCGTTGTCAGCGGGATGATGAAGTAAGCCCTCTCAAAGTCACTGTCGTAAACGGCATCCCCGGCGATGAGCGAGAAACCAGTGCCATTGGGATTGTTGGCGGGATCGTAGTTGATGAAGCCTTCCGCTGTTTTAATGGCAGCCGCATCTGTCAGGCTAATTTCTAACAAAACCCCAGTGGAAGAAGAATTAACACTCAGCTTGCCATTATTGGGATTGGGCGTCAGCCGTAAGCCATTGGCTGTGGGACCGGTTCTATCAACGATGAGGGTAATCGTGCTGTATTCACCCCAATTACCTAATTCATCAAGTGCATGCATATAAATAATATGCGCCCCTTCTGACAACGCCTGGATCGTTGCGGCATCAATTTCGGCCGTCAGGCTGCTAATGGGTGCCTGGCGATTAAGCGTCATGGCAATACCATCCCCATCAGCGCCGGGGGTGTCAATGAAATATTCAGCGCCTACAACATCAATATCACCAACAATTGTGGCATCGGCTGTGGCCTGAATACGAACCGGTTTTTCACCGTTTGCGGGACTGCTGTTTAAGTGCATACCAGCAATTACAGGCCCTGCGCCAACCAGGTCTAGCACCACTGAATTAAAAGGCCCCCAGATGCCGTTTTCATCTTTGCCATGGACATAGATGGTTATGTCACCAGCCGGTATCAGAGCAAGCGTTGCCGCCGGAATGGTGCTTTGCACACTGGTTGAAGGGGCGGGAACATTTACGGACATGAGTGTACCTGTGCCATTTGCGCCGGTGCTGTTTATAAAATATTCCCATTCAGTGATGGTGAGACCGCTGGTGGATGTGGTGTCAAGATCAGCAGTCAAGGTGACATCTGTATTGAGGGTGACGGGGTTAGGCGATACGCTCAGGTTGTCGGCCAGCGGGCCGCCCACTGGTTTGGGGCTGCCGCTGGTGGTTTCGATAAAGGTCATGATGCCGCCAAAGGGGCCTTGGCCGTTGTTGTGTAACTGTTGGGAACCGGCGTTGTAGATGGCATAATGGGAATTGATAACGGCCGTTGTCGGCACAGTCACCAACGAATCAGATGTTTGTCCGCCACCCATTGTGCTTACCACATACTGCTTGGTATGCTGATGCGGTTGTCCATCAACAGAGAGCACCGTCTGATATAGTCCCAGCACACCAACTGTGTGTTCTTGAATCCCGGCATTCACATACCGCAGCAGCACCTTCTCCCCGGGAACCGCTTCAATCTTTTCCGTTTGCGCATACGCCTTACCGTTGATCAGCCAATAATCAGGCTTAAACAACGTCATATCAAAATTGTTCGGATCTGCCTGAAAAGCCGTGTCAATTTCACTTAAAACCAACAACGCTTCTTTATCATAAGCAGAAGCGGCGTCATCATAAGCCTGCCCGGTTGGATTGGCAGCGGGTCGCACAATAAGCGCACCATACATACCCATCGCCACCTGACGGCTGCCATTGGGGGTCAAGCCCGCTTCATACCGGAATGTACCTGATTCTGAGGCGGTAAACGTGTAACTCGTCGTTCCCCCTGGCCCAACACCAGTCATATCAGGCATAATCTCCTGCCCAAAAAACATCAATGAGACAGTTTCACCCGCCATCTGATTATTTAGAATAACGGTGACAGTTTCACCCTGGTTGACAATGAGGGGTGTGCCTGGCAGTTGAGCTGTGCCAGCGGCCGTATCTGAAAATCCCCAAAAAGGCACAGAACTGCCATCCGGCAACGTTAGCGTGCCTTCTTTTGCCCAAAGCTCACAAACGCGGTCACTACCGCTCAGTGTACAGGTTTCCGCAGGCAAGGGAGCCGCTGCTGGAGCCGCCAGGGGCGCATTTCGGGTTGAAGCCATCGCCTGTGTTGCGAAAAACAGGCTGCCTATGGCAACAAATACCAACAGCATCAGCGCAAT
>JACSSI010000598.1 GCA_014879345.1 Anaerolineae bacterium
AATCCTGTTCTAAGCTATTGGCATTACATTTCCTCGGAAGATGTTTGTGGTTTTGATTTTGGTTTTGTTGTCGTCAATAACTCAATCGTAAATACTTATAATCTTTGCGCATCTAATAACACAAATGGATGGGTACAAAAAACAGTCAATCTGTCTGCATATGCTGGTCAAACAGTTAATTTGCAAATCCGTGCGGAAACAGATGGATATTTACTGAGCAGCTTATATGTTGATGATGTTTCGTTCCAATCTTCAGTAACAACTGTTCAACAATCCATGAACGCCTTTCCCCTAACCAATTCAACTGGAGTTGCACAAAAACAGCCTAATATTCTGTCGGTTGAAAATTAGAACTGGCTGCTTTATGAGGTGCAATTATCACAAAAAATGAAACAAGCCCGCTAATTGATCTGCATCAAAAGATAGATGATCATTTTGATTTGGAAGATGTACGTACGCTCTGTTTTCAACTTGGCGTTGACTATGACAGTGTGCGCGGCGAAGGAAAATCTGCTCGTGTACGAGAATTGCTTCTCGCGTTGACGCGCCAGAAACGGCTGTCGGAGTTGATGATGCATTTGGCAGAAATTCGACCTCTGGTAGATTGGCCCACAATGCCTGATGATATTGAAATACCTGCTTCACTGGCTGAACCAACCCAACCTGTGGCAAGTGTCAAAAATGTCACCTATGGTGATGTGGTTTATGGCGATAAAACGGGTGGTGATAAGGTTGCAGGCGATAAAATCACAATCCATCACGACTCAACGGTTGACAATCCACTTGTCATTGGTGGTAATCATCGCTCACAACAAACGTTTAATAATAACGTGATGCCCGTATTTGTTCCCTTGCTAAACCACGTTTCCCAACAGGTGCCGGTTCAGCAAGGAGGTGTGGTTGTGCAAAAAGTGTTGGCATTACAAGCAGCGGTCAAGCGTGGTCAAGCGGCAAATGATGAAGTTGTTGCAGGTTTAGTAGAAGATATTGTGGATTCAGATTCGACGTCTGGGTCTCAAATTATTGCACTTTTTGATGATCCAGTTGTGTCGAAAAGCGCTGGAGACATTACAACATTCGTTTTGAGACGTATCCAACGTAAATTGTAATCACCTGCAATAATAATAGTGGCACAAAAAACCAAATCGGGTTTAAATTGAGTGTATGAACACACAAAATTTCTTTCACCAATTTGGTTTATTTTTTGTTATTCTACTTTTTTTGGCAGCTTGCCAAACCGTGGCGGAAGTCACGCCGGAGCCAACCAAAGCACCGGCGGAACCAACCCTGACCCGTCCACCCGCACAGGTGAACACGGCCGTTCCCACCACAGTTCCCACCGACATCCCGTCACCCACACCGCTGCCTACAGACGCACCCACACCTACCGCCACCTACACGCCCACACCCCTGCCGCGTGACGTATACGCAGCCTTGCAACTCATTGCTGATGGTTTTGTCTCACCGGTAGCGCTGGCGGCGCCAAATGATGGCACAGGGCGGTTGTTCATCCTGGATCAAACGGGCGTGGTGTATGTGTTGGATGCCGAGGGCAACCGACTGCCAGAGCCACTGCTTGATTTGCGCTCAAAGATGGTGGAGCTGAATCCTGATTACGACGAACGAGGTTTGTTGGGCGTGGCTTTGCATCCGGAATTTGTGGATAACGGCCGTTTCTACCTCTACTATTCCGCCCCGCCACGCCCTGGCATCCCAGACAGGTGGGACCACACAGGCATTCTCTCCGAATTCACCATCTCCGCCGACAACCCCAATCGCGCCGATCCTGATTCGGAACGCATCATTTTGCAGCTCGACCAGCCACAGCCCAACCACAACGGTGGTCAAGTCGCCTTTGGGCCTGACGGCTTCCTCTATTTGGCGCAAGGTGATGGCGGCAATTGGGCCGACGTCGGTATCGGCCATCCGCCAGAAGGCAACGGACAGGCGCTGAATACACTCCTGGGCAAAATCATACGCATTGATGTTGACAGCGGTTCCCCCTACACCATCCCCGCCGACAACCCATTTGTGGGTCAAGAAGGCGTGCTGCCAGAAATTTATGCCTACGGTTTTCGCAATCCATTCCGATTCTCTTTTGACGCAGGTGGCAATCACGATTTATTTGCCGGTGAGGTAGGCCAAGATTTCATGGAAGAGATCGACAAGGTGGTCAGTGGCGGCAACTATGGCTGGCCGGTACGGGAAGGCACTACTTGTTTCAATCTGGCTTCCGTGTCGCAGCCGTTAGAAAGCTGTGCTAGTGAGGGCGCAAATGGTGATCCATTTCTCAATCCAGTCATCGAATACGGCCGAGATGTGGGGCGCTCCACATTGGGTGGCTATGTCTATCGTGGCACGGCGCTTCCTGAGTTAAACGGCCGTTACCTTTTCCTGGACTGGGTAGCTAATGAAGAAATCGAAGGGCGCAAAATCTACTACGCCGACACCAATCAGCCAGAAGACACCTTGTGGGAATACGTCGCCATCCCATTGAGCATGGCCGATGGCAGCGAGGTACCTGCCTTCTACTCCCTCTCCTTTGGCGAAGACAGCCAAAATGAACTCTATCTTCTCACGACCGATGTCTATAACCCGGTCGGCACCAGCGGTAAGGTTTATAAAATTGTGCCGGTGGAATAAGAAACAGTTGTTAGAATTTATAACAGACATGACCCTACACTGAACCCAAACAAAAAAACGGGCTGATGCTTCTGCAATCAGCCCGTTTTTCAGGAAGAGGAGAGGATAGAAAACGAGGAGCTAATTTCCCTAACTGACCTGCCACTCTGTTTATCCAGGCTCAGAAGCAGGGGAAACATTGAAGCCAAAACGCAGTAAATTGTTCGGATCAACTTGCGCTTTAAGTTGAGACAGTCGTGCATAACCACCCGCAGCCAGCCCGTCACGAATACGCTGCTGGGATTCAACACCTTCCAGGAAGTTCATATAGACGCCGCCGGTCAGCCACGGCCGGATCACATCCATCAATTGGCCGGTATAGGTCATCAACACCTGCTGCACCTCACCTGTAGGAACCACGCCCACCAGCGAGATGAGGAATTCTGCGTCACGGTTGCCGTAAACGGCCGTTTTCCCATCAACCCGTCCAATCGCCCCACCTGCATGACGCACTTCAGCAAACATCAACGGGGGCGGCCCGCTATCACCCAACGTAAAGGTGACAAGCGCCTCAATCGCCTCGTCGCTCAACTCACGCAGCCAGGCGCCACTGTTAAAGCCAGGCAGCGGGTCTACCGGATCATTGCTGATAGTGGCCGCTTCGCTGAACGGAATCTCTTTGAAATCGTCGATGAGCGGCGGCTGCCAGTCGCGCCAATGGCGCAGCAGCGCTTCACCGTCAGCCACCGCGCCACAGTAACAGCCGCGCACCATGGCAAAAGATTGGCCGCGCAAGAAATCTGGCATTTCAGGAATGGGCGGGAAGTTCATCACCAGCACCGACGAGGTTAACTCATCAGGCGCGTTTACCGTCCAATCGCGGTAATGGCGGAATACGTCTTGCGCTATCGATGCCGGGTAAAACAGGTTGCCCGCGTATACCTGAGTCACCGGGAAAAGGCGGATGGTCATGCGGGTGACGATGCCTAAACTGCCGCCGCCACCGCGCAGCCCCCAGAAGAGGTCGCTGTTTTCGCTGGCGGAAGCGCGGCGCACTTGCCCGTCTGCTGTGACCAGTTCAAACGCCAGCACATTGTCTGCCGAGAGGCCATATTTGCGTCCCAGCCAGCCCAGACCGCCGCCCAAGGTGTAGCCCACCGCGCCCACCGTTGGCGAGGA
>JACSSI010000599.1 GCA_014879345.1 Anaerolineae bacterium
GGTAAATGGGCCACCTGCGGATCGTGCTTATGATGCAGATGGTAATCCGACAAAAGCGGCGGTAGGTTTTGCTCGCGGCAAGGGTGTGGATGTGGCTGATCTGCAACTGGTGGAGGAAGGCAGCAAGCGGTACGTAGCGGCCGTTGTCAGAGAAGAAGGTCAGCCTACGGCACGCTTATTAACGGCTGAACTGCCCACGCTCATTGCTGGCATTAAATTTACGCGCAGTATGCGTTGGAACGCTACCAACGTCACCTTTAGCCGCCCGATTCGATGGCTGGTGGCTTTGTTTGGACCAGATATTATCCCGTTTGAGTATGCTGGTGTACGCAGCACCCGTATCAGTCGTGGTCTGCGCCCTTATGATTCGCCCCCCATTGTTATCAGCGATGCCTCTCAATACCAAGCTGCCATGCGCAATAACAAAATTGTGCTGGATCAGGAAAAACGCAAAGCCCACATCATGGATATTGCTGGTAAATTGGCGGCTGAAAAGCAGAGCGTTATTATCGACGATGCGGCACTGTTGGATGAAGTTGCTAATTTGGTCGAACGGCCAACGCCAATGCGCGGGGAGTTTGAGGAGCGGTTCCTGGCGCTGCCCAGCGAGGTGTTGGTGGCTGTGATGCGCAAGCATCAACGGTATTTCCCCATTTACAATAAAAAGGGAAAACTGATGCCCTATTTCATTGCCGTGCGTAACGGGGATGAACGGCATCTGAACCATGTGGTTGATGGCAATGAACATGTGATTAAGGCACGTTTTGCGGATGCCGCGTTCTTTTATAACAATGATATTCAGCAAGGACTGGCTGATTTCTTGCCGAATCTGGATACTCTGACTTTCCAGGCGGATCTCGGGTCGATGCTGGATAAGGTGCGGCGGTTGGAGAAGCTGACGCCGGTGATTGCGGAAATGGTAGGGCTGGATGTGGCAGAAACGGCCGTTTCCGTCCGCGCCGCTGCTCTTTCCAAAGCAGACCTGGCTACAGAGATGGTTGTGGAGATGACCTCGTTGCAGGGTGTGATGGGCGGTCACTACGCCCAACGCAGCGGCGAATCTGAGGCTGTGGCAGCCGCCATCGCCGAGCAGTACAATGCCGTCAGCCAAACACGCCCGGGTCTGGTGCTGGCATTGGCAGACCGCCTGGATAGTTTGACAGGTTTGTTTGCCGCTGGTCTCGCACCGAAAGGCTCCAACGACCCGTTTGCCCTCCGTCGGGCAGCTATCCATATCATCGAAAATGTGGTGGCGAACAAGCTGCCTTTTGATTTGCGAGCGGCCGTCGCGGCGGCGGCGGCACAGCAGCCGGTGGTGTGTGGGCAAGATGTGCAGGGACAGGTATTGGAATTTGTAAACGGCCGTTTAGAAGGTCTGCTCCGTGAAAAAGAGTACAGCGCCTCCGTCACCAAAGCCGTCCTGGCTGAACAAAGCCACAATCCATATGCCGCCTTCAAAACCGCGGCGGCATTGCAACAAGCGCTACAAATGGCAGACTGGCAAGAACTGCTCGATGCCTATGCCCGTTGCGTACGCATCACCCGCACCCAACCGAAGCAATTTACCTTACGTCCGGGCAATTTTGAGCTGGAAGCAGAGCAAAAATTGGCGATGGCCTATCAGGTTGCGGCAGCCGCTCAAAATGGAGAAGCAGCTACTTTTATAGACTCATTGACCATCTTAAAAGCGCCCATCAATAATTTCTTTAATGAAGTTCTGGTGATGGATGAAGATCAGCAAGTACGCGAAAATCGGCTGGCACTGCTGCAACACATCGCTGCCTTATCAGCAGGTCTCGCTGATCTATCAGAGCTTGAGGGATTCTAAAACTGAACAGTGTTCACTGAAAACTGTTCACTGACCCACTTTCTCTCTCTTCTCCGCCCGTTCAATCTTCTTGACGGTATCAAAATAGTGTTCCGCAGCCAGCAGCAGCCAGTTTAAGGCCAAAGCCAACAGCGCCACCGTAATCGCACCCGCCCAAATCTTGTCATACCGCTGCTGGGCAATGCCGTCAAACAACAGCGAACCCAAACCACCCGCGCCAAACTTTGCCCCAATCGTGGCAATCGACACCGCCACCACCGCCGCAATACGCATTCCCGCCAAAATCACCGGCAGCGCCAATGGCATCTGCACTTTTATCCAGCGCTGCCAATTACTCATACCCACGCCAGTTGCTGCTTCCAGGGTTGGCGCTGGCACACCTTTCAGTCCCGTCACCATATTGCGCACCAAAATAATCTGTGTATACACCACCAGCGCCGCAATCACCGATTTTTCATTCAAGCCAAAAACAGGGAGCAGCAAAATTAGCAGGGCAATACTGGGAATCGTATAAAAAATGCCGAGGCAGCCCATTGTGCCAGAGGCGAACCGCTCGTCGCGCAGCAAAACCATGCTCAACGGCAGGGCAATCGCCGTAGCAATACACAGCGCCACCACCGTCATGTACAAATGTTCTCCAGTCAGCTTGAAAATAACATCCGGGTTCTGGAAAATGTAGCTCATCAGATCACGCTGTCGCCGCAGATTGGATGCTTTGCAATGTGAGCAAGCCCAGCGGCGTCTCCTCATCCATGACAGTCAGTGCCGCCGCGTGGGTACTAAGCAGCACGGACAGCGCTGCGCGTAAATCTGCATCATAGGCGATGGAAGGACAGCCATTTATAACATAATCTGCGGGCAGCGGTTCCATCGCCGTTTCCACCCGGATCAGGCTCAACTGGCGCACCATATCGTCTGCGCCCACCAAATCCCGCACAAATTGATCGGCAGGATGACTCAAAATAGTGAAGGGTGAATCGTATTGCACAATGCTGCCTTCGCGCATAATCACAATCTTGTCAGCCAGCCGCAGGGCTTCTTCCACATCATGGGTCACAAAGACGATGGTTTTCTTGAGACGGCGGTGCAAGTGGATCATCTCGTCTTGTAAACCAGAGCGGGTGATGGCATCAATGGCACCAAACGGCTCATCCATGAGAATGACGTCTGGATCGCCAGCTAATGCGCGCGCTACACCGACGCGCTGTCGCTGCCCGCCCGACATCTGCGAAGGATACCTGTTTCGGTATTCTTCTGGGGGAAGGTCAACCAATGTTAGCAGTTCATCAATGCGGGTCTCGATTTTATCTTTCGGCCACTTGAGCAATTCCGGCACGATGGCGATGTTTTTGGCGACGGTCATATGCGGGAACAGACCAATTTGCTGAATGACGTAGCCAATTTGCCGCCGCAGTTCGGTGGCATCCATATTGAGTATGTTTTGCTCGCCCAAGTAGATGGCACCAGCGGTTGGCTCCACCAGGCGGTTGATCATCTTGAGCATGGTGGTTTTGCCGCAGCCGGATGGCCCGAGCAGGACTACAAAACTGCCTTCATCTATTTGCAAACTCACTTCAGCCACAGACGGCCGTTGTGCATTGGCAAACTGCTTGGTGACAGACTCAAATCGAATATTGCTCATAAAAAAAGAAGATTGAAGATTGAAGATTTTTACTCTTCAATCTTCAATCTTTATACATTATTCGCCAATCAAACCTTGAGCTATCAGGAACTCTCGGGCAACATCAGCTGGTTCACGGCCGTTTCCACTGACCTCATTATTCAAACCCTGCATCACCTCATTTGTGAGCAGTGGGGCGACTTTATTCAGCGCCGCAGCAATCCCTGCATCCCCATCCAGCACTGCTTGCCGGATAACAGGCGCCACCTGGTACGGCGGGTACAAACCTTTGTCATCCTCTAACCCGACCAAATCATAGGCGGCAATCTCGCCATCTGTGCCAAA
>JACSSI010000600.1 GCA_014879345.1 Anaerolineae bacterium
GCGCCCCACCGGCGGCTGGCGTGAAGGCGAGGTAATCAGCGACAGCATCACCCTGACGCTGCCTCCTGAAACAATGCCAGGCACGTACCACCTGTTCGTTGGCCTCTACAATCCGGAAACAGGGGTGCGCTTACCGGCCAGTGACCAGGGTGCGGCGCAAGCCAACGATCAGGTTCACCTTTTTACGGTAACATTGCCATGAGTCTGTCAGCATCCTCTACGCGCCGGAAATGGCTTTTGCTGCTGATTTTGGGCTTGTATCTGCTGCTGACCATCGGCTACGGCATCCTCAATCCGCTTTTTGAGTCGCCCGATGAGCATTGGCATTTTTTCACCGCCCAATACCTCGCCGACAACTGGGAACTGCCCGCCGTCACGGAAGATTATGATGAATGGCTCAGTCAGGAAGCGGCACAGCCTCCCCTCTATTACCTGCTCAGTGCCTTGCTGATTGCGCCGGTTGATGCGGAAAACGGCCGTTCTGCCACCACCCCCAATCCCTTCGCCACCATCGGCGACGCTTCCTACCAAACCAACATCAACCGCTTCATCCACACAACAGCGGAAGCGTGGCCGTGGCAAGATTTTGCCTTAGCCGCCCACATATTGCGTTGGTTCTCCACGCTGCTTGGTCTGGGAACTTTACTTTGCATTTACGGCAGCAGCCGTCTGGTCTGGCCCACTCAGCCTGACATTGCCCTGCTAGCAGCGGCGTTTGTCGCCTTTCTGCCTCAGTTTGCCTTTTTGCACAGCTCTATCACCAATGATACGTTGATTATTTTCCTGGCGTCGTTTGCCCTGTGGCAGATTTTGCGGGTTTGGCTGACTGGGGGGAGTAACGGCCGTTTTCTCCTGCTAGGTATCACCATCGGCCTCGCCATCCTCACCAAAACCGCTGGCATTCTCTTGCTCGTTTACACAGGTGGCATCGTCTTTCTAATTTGGGTGAAAAACTTTAATACAAAGAGACAAAGGGACGAAGGTACAAAGAAAAATCTTCAATCTTTAATCTTCAATCTTTTATGGCTCCTCCTCCCCGCCCTCCTCATCGGCGGCTGGCTCTGGCTGCGCAACTGGCAGCTTTACGGCGACATCACGGCCACCGAACCCTTCATCCGCATTGCTGGCGGCGACCGAGGCTACACACTCTGGCAAGTCCTCCGCGAATACGATGGACTGTGGGCTTCTCTGTTTGCCATCTTTGGCTGGTTTAACCTGCGTCCGCCAGATTGGGTATTTTGGGTGTGGAATGGCATTGTGGTGGTGGCGATTGGTGGACTTATAAAGAATAAAGAACAAAGATTAAAGATTGCCGCACGACCGAATCTTCAATCTTTAATCTTTAATCTTAATCAGCCCTGGTTTATCGCCGTTTTACTCGCTGTCTGGGTGCTAGGTGTCTATGCCGGATTGATGACCTTTATGATGAAGACAGAAGCAGCGCAAGGCAGATTGCTTTTCCCGGCGATTTTGCCGCTGGCGCTGGCGCTGGCTTATGGTGTGTCTCGGTTTCGTTGGCGATGGGTTTACATAACGACAACGGGGCTGGCATTGGCGACATCGGTTTATTGCTTGTTTTTTGTGGTGGCTCCCGCCTATGCTGTGCCACCCATGCTTGACAGGCTGCCCGAAACGGCCGTTCCCCTCAACCAGTCCCTCTCCCACACCCTCACCCTCGTCGGCGCAGAAATCAATACAGAAACGGCCGTTCCCGGCGACTATCTCACCCTCACCCTCTATTGGCAAAGCACACAACCACCAGCAGAGCCATCTGAATTCGTGGTAGAACTGATTGGGCGCGAGGGTGAACGGGTTGCCAACCTGCACAGCCTGCACGGGCGCGGCCTCTACCCCGACACCCTCTGGCCTTCAGGCGAGATAGTGGCTGACGAGTTTAGCCTGTTGATTGACGAAACGGCCGTTGCTCCCGTGCTCGCCCCCCTATTTGTAGGTTTAGCGGGGGATAAAGCCAGAATTCGCATTGGTGAGGTGAAAATTGCCCCAGAAACATGGCCCAAACCCGCAAATCCGCCACTGGCACAACTGGGAGACAACATCTTACTCACCCAGGCACAAGTTGATGCCACCTCCGCCAAACCGGGTGACACCATCACCATCACCGTGCAGTGGCAAGCTCAAAACGCGCAGAACGCAAATTTCACCACCTTGATTCATCTGGCAGAAGCGGGACAACCACCGCTGGCAACCGCCGACAATCAGCCATTGTCCGGCCAATACCCCACCCGCGTTTGGGAAACAGGCACAGTAATTACTGACCAATACACCTTAAGGATTCCTGATGATGTGGAGAACGGCCGTTATCCCATCTGGCTAGGTATGTATAACTCTGAAACCATCGAACGGCTGCCCCTGACCATCAACGGCGAACGCCAGCCCCATGATGTGGTCGTGGTGGGCTATCTTGAGATTCAAGATTAACGATTTTCGGCTGACAATTCTGGCAGCAGCCGCACAAATTCTGGCGGCAGCTTTTCTCCAGACAGGTAATCGTACAAGCCTGTTTCCAGGTAATCACCAGCCTGCTCAAAAGCAAACCGCTGCAAGAAAATATCGCCGGGCTGCCATTGATCACTGGTGAAGCCCAACCCGTCAGCCACTAAATCTCCCGGGTATAAATGACCCGCAACGGTGAGAGGAACGGCCGTTTTCCCTGCCACCTGCCAGCCCGTCCACCAAGTAAATCCAGCCTGGCGGTAGCCCAACAGCGCCGCCGTTTCCCCAAACGAAACAGGCAAAGGCAGCGCTGTACCGTCGGCCAAACTGGCTTGCTGCGCTTCCGGCAAAATGACCTGCGCCGGGTCAATCTGCCCATCCCAATAATACACCGCATACGACGGCGACTCGCCCGAGGCATCATGTTTGTAGACGAGTGTCAGGTTCTGCGGCAGCCAGTTTACCAGCGGCCAATCGGGGCGCTGCGGCAAAATATACCAGCCCGCTTCACCCGCATTGGGAAAGACCCAACTGTTCATACAGTCAAAAAACACGGCGCGGTAATCGGTGATGCCAATAATTTGAGAAACGGCCGTTTCCGTCAAAATCGCCCCCGGATCCAAACAGTGTGCCACCCACTTGCCTTCACGCTGCGCTTCAACTTCATAGAGCAAAATCGAATGCCCCAAATTGCCAGACGGCTCTTGCCGCCGGAACCAGTCAAACAAATCCCAATCATCTAGCTGGATGCCTTGAATGTGGCTGGCGCTGATGGCGTACTGTCCGGCGGCAGGGTTGGCGGGGGCAAAAGCATTACTGTCGGTTAACGGCCGTTGCGCCACCCCGGCCCACGCCGGATCACCTGGTCCAAAGTAGCTGAACTGTGCCTCCGGATTCTCAGCCAAATACGCGGCCAACTGCGGCAAATCCTGCCCCCAGTCCAAATTAGAATCACTCAGATGGTATACGCCTTGCTCAGAACCACCGACAAACTCATTGAAATAAGCCAAAAAGTCAGGCGCCTGCCGCCAGCCAGCAGCCACATACCAGCCCAGCAACCCGACCAGTACCAGTTTTCCCCATCGTTTTTGCCACCAGGAAACGGCCGTTTCCCTGGGAATAAATATCGCGCCCACCAACAGCCACACAAAGGGCAGCACCGGCAAAATATGGCGGTAGCCAATATTCAACCCGCCAAAACTCGCCACCATAAACAAAACCAGCGGCGACAGCCACCAGTAAACCGTCTGCCACCACCGGCGCTGCACAGTCAGCACCACCACCGCCACAGCCAAAAGCGCCAACACCACCGCCGGTGTTTTCACGCTAAACGCCACC
>JACSSI010000601.1 GCA_014879345.1 Anaerolineae bacterium
ATAAAAAGAGATATTTAATGAGTGAACAAGAAACAGAGCAAACCGACAACAATGACGAGCAAACAACTGCTTATAAATCAGGTTTTGTGGCCTTTGTGGGGCGACCCAATGTAGGCAAGAGCACACTTTTCAACGCTTTTATGCAGCAAAAACTTGCCATCGTCTCCCCACGTCCCCAAACAACGCGCACACGTATGATGGGCATCATTACTGATCCGGGTTACCAGATGATTTTTCTGGATACGCCTGGTCTGATCAAACCCCGGCACAAGTTGGATGAATTTATGGTGGAAACGGCCGTTTCCACGCTGGAAGATGCTGATGTGATTGTGTACCTGGTTGATGCCAGCGAACCTCCCGGTGCAGGCGACCGTGCCATCGCCCGGCAGTTGGCACCCATAGCCAGCCATACCAAAATCATTTTAGCCATGAACAAGGGTGATCTGCTGGCCTTTGAAACGATTTTGCCCCGCACCGCTGAATACCGCGAACTGATGCCACAAGCTGAAGATTGGATTCTATTTTCTGCTTCTGAAGGAAACGGCCGTGATGAATTGTTTCAGATGTTGGAAGACGCACTGCCCATCGGCCCCCAATATTACCCGGAAGATCAGTTGACGGACGTTTTCATCAAGGACATTGCAGGTGAACTCATTCGTGAGCAAATTTTCTTGCAATTACGGGATGAGATTCCCTACGGAACGGCCGTTGTCGTGCAAGAATTCAAAGAAAGAGAAAATGGCGTCACTTACATCAACGCCAACATCTTCATCGAACGAGATACACACAAACGGATCATTATTGGCAGCAATGGCAAACAGTTGCAACAAATCGGCCAGGCCGCCCGTAAAGAAATCGAGGAATTGATTGACGGGAAAGTTTTTCTGGATTTATTTGTCAAAGTTGAGCCAAAATGGCGGCGCAATGAGCAGGCGCTGAAACGGCTTGGTTATACAACCGAGAAGTCGTAACCATCAGGATTGGGCATGAGGAGAATCATATGACAAGAGCAGATGAGCATAACCATAGTCGTCGTAGTTTCTTGAAGACGGCCGCTTTAACGGCCGTTGCCGCCACAGCCGCCGGCGCGGGCGCAGCCAAATTATCATCAAGCAGCAGCACAGCCCCCACCATCATAGATACCACACCCGTTATTGTGCCTGAAGCCCAGGCCATCCTCACCGGCAGCGATGATTTAGCCGCACTTTTCTCCAAATTGGCCGCCGCTCAGGCAGAAAACATACGCCTTAAAGCAGAACTCGATGCCGCGCAGCGCAATTTATCCACCTGGCAGCAAACAAACAGCAACAGTTCCACACAGATGGAAACGCTCTCTGTTGAGTTAGACAAGGCAAACCAGGAAGTCGGCGTCCTGAGCGGACTGGTAGCACTTTATGAACAACTCGATGATGTAGATATGTCGGAGATGATGAGTGATGGCTTAACGGCCGTTTCCGAATCCATCAACAACCTGATAGCCACCTCCCCCCTGTTGGCCGAAGGCATTGCCGCCGGTCAGCAAGCCCTGGATGAGATTGAAGCACATCTGCCTTTGCTGGAAAATGGACGGTTGTGGCTGGAAGGCCACAGTGACAAACTGCAAATCTACTTCAACAACCTGGAAGAACTCCTGCAAAAAGCCGCCGATACCGTTGAGCCTTTCTTACAAATGCTCACCAACTGGTTCGCTGACGTCCGTAAGTGGCTCCCTTTCAACCTCGGCCAAAAAGCAATTGGTATCATGGAATCGGCCACCACACTTCTGAGTGAAACACCCCACACCGTCAGCGGCCTCAATACCAACGTCATGCAACCTCTCGACCACTGGCTGGTCGCCGAAGAAGGGGACATCCGTCTACATCGTACACTCATCAAACCAATGCGGGAAAAAGTCATCAGCAATGCTAACGAGATGAACTTACAAGCTGCAACTGTCAAACAAACCTATGATGAAAAAATAGCTATTCCCCTGGAAACGGCCGTTGCCCAACGCCAGGCCCTGCGTGAAACCATTAACCAATACCGGCAGCAAAACCTGCTCTAGCAAAGATGGAATGAACAAATATTTGTTCATTCCATCCTAAAATCCCCTCACGATAAACAGCAGCATTATCATCAAAAACAGCATCAATGCCACAATAATTACCAACACCAGAATACGGTCAGACGTAATTTTCCCGGTAGGCGTATAGGCATCAGGGTCTTCAATATCCGTCGGGTAAGCATAATAAGCTCCCATAACAGGCGGCGGCATACCAAAAGAATTGTTTTCTTCTATCTGAATCCCCCGTGCCTGGTTCAATTTTTTAGCCACCTCTAATAAGCTGCTCGTCAGTTCCACATCCTCATCACTATCCATGGCCGCAGTCAATTGTGCCAACTGGTTTTTCTCCGCACCAGTCACATCACTTTCCTGAAAAACAACTTCGCCATTCGTCTCCCCCAACGGTTCACGGAATTCAACAGGAGACAGCTTCTTGACCCAGGGTGGTAATTCACTCTGAACCAATGCTTCAGCCGCTGCCCGCTTCTGCACCTCCGCCATCATCGAAGCCATCCCCACCTGTGAAACAGCCGGAGAAACAGGTTGCGCCTGCACAATTTCCACATCTCTAACCAATAAATAATAATCAGCCCTTTTGGGATCAAATATCAGATGCCCACCAGCCCGAATGGTACTCCCCTCTTGCACATCCTCTTCCACCATTACCCGCTCCGACAACACGCAGCGAACCCGATGTTCTTTCTCAACTAGATCAAACTGCTTATGCAGAGAACGGCCGTTATCCCCATCCACACACCTCTCGACTTTACCCAATACGAATACCAGGCCCAAAGGCAACTGCGCCGGCAACTGCAAAGCCAGCCGATTATTCAAATGACTAACAGAGACATCCATTGCTTTTACCACTTCCCAATTGTACAAAACGGCCTGTATTTTTAATCCACACCAGAGTAAAAACGGCCGTTGCCACCACTAATAAATCAAATTATACCCCACAATCCATCAACAACCCGCGCCCAATCCTTAGCAAATCCCACAAAACCCTTGCCCCAAGACCCACCTTGTTATAAACTTCCCGCGCAAATTAAAATTCCCATGCATTTGGTTAACGTAAACAAAAGAAAGCTTGGAAAATACTCAGTAAACCAGCATCTATTCGGCAAAACTATTTGACGAATAGCTTGCTTTGGTTATACTTATCCTTCGGTGTATGTTCTGAGCCAATCAAAAAGCTTTCAGACCATTTAAAATAGAAAACCAAATTGCCGACGTAGCTCAATTGGCAGAGCAATGCTCTTGTAAAGCATAGGTTAAGGGTTCAAGTCCCTTCGTCGGCTTGGGGTAAACAAAATTTGGGTCAGTGTCCCGAGTGGCAAAGGGGGCGGACTGTAAATCCGCTGGCGATAGCCTTCGTAGGTTCGAGTCCTACCTGGCCCACAATATTAAGCCCACGCATCAAATGAGCTTAATATTTTTTTGTAAAGCGTTGCCTTAAGCACAATTGCCCAAGCACGATTGCCCACATAGCTCAGTCGGCAGAGCACATTCTTGGTAAGAATGAGGTCATGGGTTCAAATCCCATTGTGGGCTCTTTGCCCCGCCACCCGTTAACAAATAGGATGGCGGGGTATTTATATAAAATAAAAACATCCAACTTAGTACGGATATATCGGAAATAATCCGGTTATCCAAATATTTTAGAGGTTTTGAAAAATGGCCAAAGAAAAATTTGTGCGCGAAAAGCCACACGTAAATATCGGAACCATCGGTCACGTTGACCAC
>JACSSI010000602.1 GCA_014879345.1 Anaerolineae bacterium
GCCACCACCTGTGGATGCCCGCCTTCGCGGGCATGACACGATTACCGGTTTATTTACTTAAGTTCCATTCAATTGTCAATTGTTTAGCCGTCGTTTCTGGGCATAAGGGAAGATATCAATTACTTCGCCTGCTTTGAGGCGGTTTTGGATTGACTGCCAATAGCGGTAATCAAAGAGGTCACCGTGGTGGTCGCGGAAAATGTCACGTAAACGGCCGTTTAGCCCCATAAATTGCTCAAACTCTTCCGGGAAATAATCATTGTCCGCCACCGGAAACCAGGGTTCTGAAGCAAAATCATCTTCATAATAAGGAGATTGTGGAATTTGGCGGAAATTACAGGTATCTAGTAGACATAACTCATCGTAATCGTAAAAAACCACGCGCCCATGACGGGTCACACCGAAATTCTTCAGCAGCATATCTCCCGGGAAAATATTCGTAATCGCCATATCCTTAATAGCGTTGCCGTAATCAATCGTGGCATGAATCGCCGCTTCTTCAATGGCATCTGAGAGATAGATATTCAACGGGATGATGGCGCGTTCCACGTAACAATGTTTGATGATGACAAACTCGCCCTCCACACAGACCATACTCGGCGCCACCTCCAGTAATTCTGCCAGCAAATCATCTTCAAAGCGATTGCGCTCAAACTGCAAAAACTCAAATTCCTGCGCATCAATCAAACGCCCCGCCCGATCATGCCTAAACACCAGCCGATATTTGTCCATCACGCCCTGGCGTGTATTTTTCTTGGGATGAGCAAAGCGGTCTTTGATGATTTTGAAGACTACATCATAAGCAGGCATGGCAAAAACTGTCATCACCATCCCTTTTTCTCCCTGCGCTATTTCAAATTTATCGTTAGAGGCGGCCAGATGATGCAGCAAGTCACGATACAACTCCGTTTTGCCATGTTTGTTGTAGCCGATAGAAATATACAATTCAGCGTCCCGCTTGCGTGGCAAAATAGATTTGAGGAAGCGCACGAGGTCAAACGGCCGTTCTACCGCCACATGAAAATACGACCGCGTAAAACTAAACAGAATGCTCACGTCAGTCTCGTGCAGCAGCACCGCATCCACATACACGCCATCCTTACCATTAACCAAAGCCAGCGCCAACGGAATCATATGAGAACCACTGAACATACGCCCTACTAAATAAGCTCCCTTGCCCCTAAAAAACAAAGAGCGCACCATCTCCACCTGACTCACAAAACGCAATGCCCCAATTTCGCGCAGTCGTGAGGCCACGGCCTCAGCAATCCGCGCACAATCCCGCGCCAAATTTTGATAAGGCACCGAAAATTCATAAGCAGTCAAAATATCTGTAAATAAATCAATCGTTGATGTCTTGCGCGTAAACGTGAGGTATACAGGCTGCTGAGACGGTGTCGGTGGCGAATCAAAATCAGTTGCGACAAACTCAATCTGCTCGTCCACACCCACTGTCGTAAAGACGCGGCGCGTCACCGAATTAAAAAAAGTCTCGGCTTGCTCCCACGCATTCCGGTTGATAATCAACCCGGAATAAACAGCTTTAGCACTGGCCCATACCAAACGACTGGTAATGCGCTCCCCCAGAATCTCCCGAATAGCAGCTTCCACATCATCTACCACGCGCCGGTATAAATCCAGTCGTGCGCGTGCATTTTCTTGTGCGCCCAACCAGTCACGCGCCTCAAACAACTGCTTGGAATGGTGTGTATACTCCTTAAACTCCGTGCGATACACGCTAAATGCATCATGAATCGCATTGGCCGCCATATTTGCCAATCGACTGTCTGTAAATTGTGCCATTTGTCACCCCCAGGAGATAGATAGCCCCATTTTGATGGGCAGATTGCCGATTGTCAAGAAAGTGAATTCACTTAAAATTAAAAAAGATAGTAGAGGTGCAGCCTAAGCTTGTCGAAGGCGAAACCGGGCTTCGACAAGCTCAGCCCTCGACAAGCTCAGCTTTCGACGGCAGTGCAACCAATAAAATTTATGACACCACAACCTTCAGCGCCACGTCCTCAAGCAGTATCTGCATTACGCGAAATTGCGCGAACCATTAGTGCTGCCTGGGATTTGGATACAACGCTAGACCTGATCGCACGCAAAACAACAGAAGTCATGCTGGTCGATTCATGTACCATCTATTTACTTGATCCCGGCAGCAACATCCTGCGTCTACAGGCATCCACCGGATTAGCCAGAAGGGCGCTGGGTCGAGCTACCCTCAAAGTAGGCGAAGGTATGACAGGTTTTGCTGTGGCGCAAAATCAACCCGTTTACTCAGCAAACGCCCCAAACGATCCTCATTTCAAGCAAGTTGCCGAGGCAGAAGAGACGACATATCAATCTTTGTTGGCTGTGCCGCTTGTGGTGGAAGATAAACCGATTGGGGCGCTCAATGTGCAAACCGTGATCCCTCGATCCTTTTCTGAAGAAGAGATTGAGGTCTTGTCTCTCATTGCTGATTTGGCAGCGGGAGCGCTGGCAAAAGCAACCTTGTATGATGTGCAGCGTCGGCAGATTGAAGAATTGCGTGCGTTGGCTGAAGTTAGCGAAATTGTGACTTCGCCCCAGTATCTGGATGATATTTTGAACGTCGTCACAGAAATGGCTGCCAAGGCGATGGATGCAGATGTCTGCTCGCTTTTTTTGCTGGACGAGACGGGAAAATATTTGGAAATGCGCTCGGCCAAGCGCACCATCAGCCCTTATCAACATCGTGCGCCCCTGAAGATAGGTGAAGGGGTTATTGGGCAGGTTGTGGAAACTGGGAAATTGTCTTATGTGGCAGATGTGCGTGTAGACGGCCGTTATATTGGCAGTGATTTAGCCCGAGATGAAGGGTTGGTTTCTCTCTTGGCTGTGCCTCTGAGTGTGCGTGACCGCACCATCGGCGTGCTTAACTGTTACACAACCAGCCACGTTGAATTCAGCGACGAGCAGATTGCCTTGTTTGCCACCCTGGCAAATCAAACTGCGTTGGCAATTGAAAACTCTCGCCTGGTCACCAACGCGGCCGTGGTGCGTGAAATGCACCATCGCATCAAAAACAATCTGCAAACAGTAGCCATGCTCATGCAGCTACAAATCCCAGATGCAGAGCGGCTTGATACACGCCAGGTGCTGGAAACCAACATCAACCGCATTCGTTCCATTGCTTCCGTGCATGAAACCTTATCAAAACAAGGCTTCAAACTCGTAGACGTGAAAGATGTGCTGACCCGCATCATGCAAACAACAACCACGAACATGGTTTCACCGCATCAAGATATTCGCATTGAGGTGCATGGAGAAGCATTGAATTTGTCGAGTAAAGCTGCCACAGCGTTAACGTTGGTGGTGAATGAACTGGCTCAAAATGCGTTGGAACATGCGTTTGTCGGTCGGTCAGCTGGACAGATTGAAATCTCATTGGGAACTTCACCGGATGAAATCATTGTGCTGGTTTCGGATGATGGTATTGGTTTACCGGCAGAGTTGACGCATGGTCTGGGTTTGGAACTGGCAACGATGCTCGTTGCTGAAGATTTACATGGTCACATGAAGTTTAATAAGCCGGAGAACGGTGGTACAGAAATTAGTATCCGAATTCCCCGCGAAATTGAACATGATATGGCATAATATCACGATATGTCATAATAGGATGATTGCCAGACCTGACAGGTTTAAAAAGGCTTGGGACTGCACAGATAATGTGCACAGCAAAACACACTAAAACCTGTGATTTATGTAAACCTGTCAGGTTTTTATAATAGAGTGGAACTTGCAGACCTGACAGGCTT
>JACSSI010000603.1 GCA_014879345.1 Anaerolineae bacterium
TTCCAGGCAGTATTGGCATTCCAAGACTCGTCTATAAATACAGGCGGCGTTTTGGTCAGAAATATGACATTTGAAATCATGATCAAAATCAAAGCAGCAATCATGATCCCTGCTAATGCTGTCTCAGCTGGCGTTCTGGAACTATTTCCAGATAAGGGGTTTTGATTGATATTGTCGAATGCACTCATAAGGATGTGACAACAATTGGGATGATTTGAGAAACGGCCGTTTTCCTCTTGCAGTTTTATTCAGAAATGGGGCATGTTTCAGCGTATTGATATAAATGCAAACACACAACATCAATTAGCTACTTAAGCAGCTAATGATGTAAAGTATTTGTTATTTTGCTCAAAATAAGGCTACATCAAATATTATTATGCACCGCAAACTTACGATGCTACTTATTACCTCTAGCATAAGAGGCACTCGTTGCATCAGCACATTCATGAGCATCAAGCGACATCGTCGCAGCATTATTCGCGACTGACAACGCAGCGACTAAATTTTGAATATAGAAAAGATCCCCACGGTAAAAAGCTGGCACATCCAGATGGTTGACCAAATCTGCATATGGTTCATCAAGAATATACGCCTGTGCCTGGAACAAGGCTGGCGCATCGTAAAGCTGTTGCAGTGTCCCTTCATTCCATGTCGAATCAAACTTAGAGACAAACCAATAAGGAGCCACATACGTATACTCGTCCATTGCCTGCTGAACGGCCGTTTGCGCATTCTGATTTAAATATTCTCCAAGTTCCGGCGTCAGGAACATAAAATTAAAGGCAATATTATAAGCATGTTGGTAGATACCATAATCTTGACCCGTTCCCCAAGGATTATTCTTTGAAAAATTATTCACGCGCACACTCAGCAAATGATTATAAGTGTTCCGCACATTCGACGATTCTGGGTAACCAGCCAAAGCTTCTAACTCAAGATACCCCAAATAACCAGCAATATATTGGTTATTGGTCCACGGATGCGAGCTCAGATAGCTGTCACTGGGCGGTGACTCTAACTTACTCTTCATAGCATCAAAGATGGCCTTAGCCCCGCCAAATTCTTCAGCATACTTCCAGGCCGCGTAAAAAGAGTAAGGTGGGAATTGATCCCAATAGGTGCTGCCCGCCACAATCGGATAAATTGACGGGTCTCCGGGACTCAATATGGCTAACGCGTCAGATGGTATAGCCAAACTCTCTCGGGGCGCACCTTGATTCCAGCCAACATGGACGATATTTCTAAAATCATAAGCCGCGCCAGGCCCATAATTTGTCTGCAAATAAGTTCGTACCTGAGTCTGCATAGCAGGCGGCAGGTAAGGCAACGCTTGCAGTAAAGTTGCGACTGTATCTGATGGGTTTTGGAAATAATCCAAAACCTCCCCGATGTCATCATCATCCGGCCACCCCCCAGAGCCATAAACATCCACAATCCCGGAGGCATGATATCCGGGACGCAGCGGCCCAGCGTCGAGCATCTTCAGCACCTCATGCTCCAATCGCTGTTCAAGCTCAGTTTGGGTGACAACAGCCGGCGGATTATTCGCCGGAACTTTGTTTGCTAAAGGCAATTTGGTTGCTGAAGAGGCAGACGGGCTAAACGCGATAATGGCGTTAGACACATTCAAATAAACCCGCCCTTGATAGGGAACCAACGGATTCAAGTTGCTCCCGCCAGCACCCACATAAACACCATTGTATGTGCCATACACCGCGCCTTCATGATACATCACATCAAACCCAGGCGCTTTACCATATAAATCATTTCCGCCATTATCATAATACTGCCAGAAACGGCCGTTTTGTCCGTATGGCATCGTAATATCAAAACTACCCGCCTCTTCATGATCCTTAGCAAAATAAACCAGGTTACCACCTGCAGAAAAGGCAATCGGTTCATCAACCGCATGACCAACCGCCAACTCCGTCACCCGGCTGACCAAATGAGTGCCAAACTTCCAGCCAACAATATCACCTCTAACAATCCAGGGCGCGGAAGCATATGTCGTATTCTGATAATACACGTTATCCTGACCAACTATGGGCGGATATCGGCTGCCAGAATGGGTGGCGCCAGACCATGAAAATGGTGCATACTCTAGCTTGCCATCTCCATCAGAATCAAAGCGATACTCCTGCCCCGTCGCCCGGTCAAGAATAAATACCGTTCGTCGGTATGAATAATCTTCATAATAATCCGTAATCTTTTTAACATTTATCAACTTAGAACCAGCAGCCCAATAACTATTATCAGGTGCTGTTGATATCGAGCCAATCAAATCACCCCAGGGGCAATTAGGCCAGCAAGAGAAAAACTGATCTCCCTCTGTATCTGTTAAATTACCGTAATGATTTGGGCCATGTTCGCCAAAGCGGTAATTTTCTCCACCGGAAAAAATCACATAATCTTTCCCGGTTAACTTATCTGTATAGATAACAGCCCAAAATGTATGGAAACCATCACCAGGAAACTTTTCAGACTTCCATACCAAGGAGCCGTTATTGGCACGAAGTGCATAACCATAACCGTCATTCGAAGCAAAATAAAGCGTACCATCTTTATAAGCAACCGACTGGCGGATAGATCCATCCGTCTTGAATTTCCAATCTTCAGTTCCAGTTAATGCATCGTAGGCATAAAAATAGCCATCACGATTCCCGGCAAAGACGGTACCATTCACGACCAACGGATTCGTCTCAAAGCCAGCACTAGCTTCTTCAGATGTCCAGACCACTCTATCATTGATGCGGAAACCAGTGCCAGGATCAGTCGAAAGGGTACCAAGATTTGGGGTCGCTTCAATCGCATGAATTCGACGATCAAATCCACCAACAAAAGCCACACTCCTGCCCCCCACATTGGCAATCGTTGGCGAATGTCCTAAAGGAAGATCCGTAGGGTAAACCCAGGCCACGTCGCCATTCGCTGCATTAAGTGCATAAAGTCCGGTTGCAGTCGAGATATATAGCAGATCATTTGCTGCAATAACTTGCATTTTGGGGTGTATAAATGGTTCTATTGGTCGATACCAATCAACTTTAAGTTCGCCTCTAACTTCTTCTGAAATCCAGGAATTTCTTTCCGGATTAGCGGCAACCATCGCCCAATCTTTGCCATAATCTACAAGACCGCCTTTGGAACTTGAAATGATAGGCAGGTAAATAAATTCAGATGCTGCTTGGGATTGAACTATATGGGAAGTTTTGTTTATAAAACCAAGAAGAACAATTACACACAATGAACCGATAAACAAAATTCTGTTCATATCGTCACACCCATTAAATATATTTTTGGGTCTATGAAAGCAACGTTGCAACGATAAAATCAATGCAACTATATCATACTAACTAAATTTCAATATTAAAAGATTACCCTTTTATAACTATACAGCACGTCACGGCCCAAGCCGTCGAAACTCAGTTTCGCCTTCAGCAGTCCAAGACACGCCTTGATGGTCTCTCTTTTACAGTTTAAGGATGGGGAAACTACGTCAGAGAATTTTCTACTTCAACAACCGGCACTTTGTTTACTCGCGCAGTCTGAATCCCTCGATGTATATGATCAAGCTTGTTGCCGACATCTGCTTCAACGATAAAACGTGGTCGATGCCGTGTCTCATCCAAGGCCCGCCAAATATATTCACCAAGAACACCCATCATGAGCATCTGAAAACCGCCTATAACAAGAACGACAACCATGAGTGATGACCAACCTTCTGATGGCCTACCAGCTATCGCATTAGCCACGACAAAACCTGCATAAAGAAAGCCTAATACGGC
>JACSSI010000013.1 GCA_014879345.1 Anaerolineae bacterium
TTTGCTCTGCCATTCTGCGTCATAGCGGCTACCTTAGCTGGTATCATCCTGGGCATTCCCGTTCTCGGGATGCGTGGTGATTACCTCGCCATCGTCACCTTGGGCTTTGGCGAGATCATCCGCGTTCTCGTAGTGTCTGACCTGCTCAAAGGATTCATCGGCGGGGCGCAAGGCATCTTGCAAATTGGTAAACCAGAAATCCTTGACTTTGTAATGGTGCAGCCGGAGCATTATTACTATCTGATTGTAGCAAGCTGCGTGCTTGCCATCTTCGTTACCTGGCGCTTGCGTGATGCGCGTATTGGGCGACAGTGGATGGCGCTGCGCGAAGATGAAGACGTGGCTGAAGCCATGGGCATCAAGCTCATCAACACCAAATTAATGGCTTTTGCCATTGGTGCCGCCTTCTCCGGTTTAGCTGGTGCGATATTTGCCTCGCGGCTCAGTTCCATCTTCCCGCACAGCTTTGGGCTGCTCATCTCCATCAACGTGTTGTGCTTGATCATTGTAGGTGGTTTGGGCAGTATTCCTGGCGTTATCCTGGGTGCGTTTGTACTGGTAGGTTTACCTGAACTACTGCGTGAATTTGCGGAATACCGGATGCTTTTTTACGGTATTTTACTCATCGCCACCATGCTCCTGCGCCCAGAAGGGTTGTGGCCCTCCGCTATTCGCAAGCGTGAACTGCACGCAGACCCATCAGCGACGCCCACGATAGAAGAACCGAGAGAGTTTGCAGAAAAAGTCAAACCGATGACGTAGGCACAAACATAAAATTGTGCAGGAATAGATCCTATGGCTAATAATATTTTAGAAGCAAAAAATGTAACCAAACGCTTTGGTGGACTTGTTGCTGTGAACGACCTTAGCTTCAACATTCCAGCCCAAAGTATCGTCAGTATCATCGGCCCCAATGGCGCTGGTAAAACCACCTTCTTCAACTGCATAACAGGCTTTTACCAAATTGATGAAGGAACCATCCATTTCACCGGTCGTTCTATTGCAGGACACACGCCAGACCAGATTGCCCGTGTTGGCATTTCCCGGACTTACCAGAATATTCGACTGTTTAACTACATGTCGGCTTTAGAAAATATTTTGGTGGGCATGGAACCCCAGCTTCATTCTAGCTGGATCGGTGCATTGTTCAGACTGCCCGGCACGCGGAAAGAGGAAAAAGAGGCGCTGATAGAAGCAAACCGGCTGCTCAACTTTGTCGGGCTGCAAGGATTGGGAGATACGCTGGCAGTGAACTTGCCCTATGGTGATCAGCGCCGTCTGGAAATTGCGCGTGCCTTGGCAAGTAAACCGCAGCTCCTGCTCTTAGACGAACCAACCGCTGGCATGAACCCCAGAGAAACGGCCGAGACCACCGAGTTTATCCGCAAACTGCGTGATGATTTGGGCATTACCGTTCTGTTGATTGAACATGATATGCGTGTGGTCATGGGTATCTCTGAATATATTACGGTGCTGGATTACGGCCGAAATATTGCAGAGGGCCTGCCGGCCGAAATCCAAAGCAATCCTTTAGTCATTGAGGCGTACTTGGGTAGTGGTGCCGCCGCTAGTGCGACCATCGAAGTTTCATAGAGAAGGAGCGGCAACTATGGCTTTACTTGAAATAAATAACGTTCATGCCTACTATGGCAATATTCAAGCCCTTAAAGGAATTTCTCTGACAGTGGAAGAAGGGGAAATCGTCTCGCTGATTGGGGGAAATGGGGCTGGTAAAACGACAACACTGCGTACGATTAGCGGCTTGCTTGCCCCACGCAAAGGCTCTGTGACATTTGATGGTGAAGATTTAAGTCACTACAAAGCACATGATCTCGTAGCTAAAGGCATGGCAATGGTGCCAGAAGGGCGCGGTATTTTTTCGCGCTTAACTGTGCTGGATAATTTGGAAATGGGCGCTTACCATCGCAAAGACAAAGCTGGCATTGCCCAGGATTTGGCTTATGTGTTTTCCTTGTTTCCCCGTTTGGAAGAGCGGAAGAAGCAGGTTGCTGGCACGATGAGTGGTGGTGAGCAGCAAATGCTGGCCACGGCGCGGGCGTTGATGTCTAAACCCAGCCTGATTCTGATGGATGAACCGTCAATGGGTCTGGCGCCGGTATTGGTCGAATTAATCTTTGACACGATTGTTGAGATTAACAAGGCTGGTACCACTGTGTTGTTGGTGGAGCAGAATGCCCACATGGCGCTGCAAGTTGCTAATCGCGGATATGTGTTGCAGACTGGCGAAATAGTGCTGAGTGATTCGGCCGAAGCGCTCAAAAACGATCCGACGGTGCAGAAAGCATATTTAGGTATTGAATGATGTATTTTGTATTCCGTTATTAGCTTTTCCGGGATTCGTAAACAGGTTGTCGTGATGGCGTTGTCTAGTCCGCTAAAGTGGTTACTACAACCCTGATGTCAAAAATTTGTAACAAACGAGTCTTTGGGATGTGGAATACGTGGTGTTTTCAAAATAAGATGAATAGGCAGGGTCAGGGAAATGTGAAACATGCGCTTGTTTTCCTGGCTCTGTTTTTGTTTCTAGGGGTGAGTGCTTGTAATGACCCGGAGATTGCGTGTGAGGATTCTTTGGGGTGCATTGCCGTGGAGCGAGGTGATCCGATACGGATTGGGGCGATGGCAGCACTTTCTGGTCATGCTGCGTTTTTGGGCGAGGATAGCCAACATGCGGTCGAAATGGCTATTCTTGATCGGGATAATACGCTGCTGGATCATACCATTGAGTTGGTGGTGACAGATTCAGGTTGTGATGCTGAGGTGGCAAAAATCGCAACGGAGTTGGTTGTTGAAGACGAGGATGTGATTGGCATTATTGGACCTACATGCAGCGTGGCGGCGGAAACGGCCGTTCCCATTGTAGAATCTCTCGGCTTAATCCTTATTTCCCCGGCTGCTACCGCGTCGCACTTGACCAATCCAGACCCTGGCACTGGCGGTTTGTGGCAGCCAGGATTTTATCGTACCGTGCCCAGTGATACTTACCAGGCACAAGTGGCGGCAGATTTTGCATATAACCAGCTTGAGGCACGTACTGCCGCTATTATCTACGATGAAACGGCCGTTAGCCAAGACTTGCACCATGCTTTTACGGATGCTTTCCAGAATTTCGGCGGTCAAATCACCGTTCAGCACATCATTACTCCTGGTGATGACACGGTGACAGAGATTTTGCGCAGCGTAGACGCCGCCAAGCCTGATGTGCTGTACCTGCCTGTCTTTGAGCCGGAAGCGAACTTGATTGCCAGCCGGATTCCTGAGCTTATTGGGCTGGGTACAGTAAATTTGATAGGCGGTATGGGCTTGTTTAATGAGCGCTTTCCTGTCAGTGTAGGTGCCCCTGTCATCAATGGCATGTATATCTTGGGGCCAGTTGTGGATGATCAACGGTATGCTGCGTTTTTGGCACGGTGGAACGGCCGTTATGCCCAACCGCCGCTAAATCCCTACACCGCCCACGCTTATGACGCCACAAACCTGTTGCTAGATACCATCGAATCAGTCGCGCAAGTAGATAACCGGGGAAACATCCTGATCGGCTTGCAGGCGATGCGCGATCAAATGACAGCTACAGACGACTATTCCGGTGTGACGGGACAATTACATTGTACGGCAACGGGTGACTGCGCCGCGTTGCCGGGGCTAGGTGTTTACCAAATCAGTCGGGAAGAAATTAACGGAAATCACTGGCCGCCAGAATTAGTTTGGGAGCCTTCCTATGAATAATTTACCTGCTAAAGCACAAATTGTAATCATTGGCGGCGGCGTGATGGGCGCCAGCACCGCCTATCACCTGGCACTGCGCGGCTGCACCGATGTGGTGCTGCTAGAACGGGAAGCATTTTTTGCCCAGGGCGCGACGGGTCGCTGCGCTGGCGGCATTCGTTACCAGTTCAGCACAGACATTAACAT
This sequence comes from Anaerolineae bacterium, assembly GCA_014879345.1. GTDB lineage: Bacteria > Chloroflexota > Anaerolineae > Promineifilales > Promineifilaceae. Next base: position 3,934 of record JACSSI010000013.1, read on the forward strand.
TCGGTTGTCGCAGCTAAGTTTGCCCATGCTGGAACGCTTTGAAGCGGAAACGGGGCAGGCTATCGACTTGCAGTGGCCTGGTTATCTGTTTCTGCTCACCAATGAACGTGATGTGGCAAAATTTCAGCATAATGTGGCCTTGCAGCACAGTCTGGGCGTGCTTACTGAATGGCTTACAGGTGATGAAATCAGGCAGCGTGTGCCGCAGCTTGCCGCTGCTGATGTCATTGCCGGCACGTATCATAAGGGTGACGGGTTGGCTGATCCTAATGGTGTGGTGAATGGTTACATCAATGCGGCGCGGCGGTTAGGTGTTACAGCGCTCACGGAAACGGCCGTTACCAGCATTGAGACCAAAAAAGGCAAAATAACGGCCGTTCATACCAATCGGGGAACCATCCAGTGCGACATCGTTGTCAACGCGGCCGGCCCCTGGTCTGGCGTTGTCAGCGACATGGTAGGCGTGCCGCTGCCGCTCACACCACTGCGGCGGCAAATGCTCACGACCACCCCTATGCCCGACATCCCCCCCAATTTCCCCTTCATCATTGATTTTGCCCAAAGTCTCTACTTCCACCGTGAAGGCAAAGGCTTGCTCACCGGCATGTCCAATCCACACGAGAAACCAGGCTTTGACCAGAGCGTTGATGACGAGTGGGAATTCGTGCATATGGAAGCGGCCATCAAACGGCTGCCGCTGTTGGCAACGGCGGGGCGACAATCTGGCTGGGCAGGGTTATACGAAGTAACGCCAGACGCGCATCCCATCCTGGGTGGCGTGGCGGCCGTAGCCGGCTACTTTGTGGTGACAGGTTTCTCAGGGCATGGCTTCATGCACGGCCCCATCTCAGGCTTACTCATGGCTGAATTCATTTTAGACGGAAAAGCGGTGACGCTGGATGTGTCGATGCTAGATTATCAGCGTTTTGCCGATGGGCGGCTGGTAGAAGAATACAATGTCGTCTGAGCTATAAAACGGTTCCCTGGTTACTGAAACCTGAGCAAGTTTGCTCCCCATTTTCCCCGTTGTTATACTCCCTCGCATGGTCAAAATTAGACAATGTGCTTTCATTTTTGCGCTCTGTGCGCTGGTGAGTATGGTCGGGTGCGGCGAGTCGGGGGCTGAAACGGCCGTTACGGATTCCCCACCAACCGCTGCCATAGAGACAGATACATCAGCGGCTACAGCAGAAGAAACGGCCGTTATGGTAGAATCGACCCGCGATCCAAACTACATCATCATCGCTACCGACGCGCCCACACCCCCTTTTGCTGACTTCGATGAATTTGGTAACGTCATCGGTTTCAACGACAGCATCATGAGCAACCTCGCGGCAGAGAGCGGATTCGCCTATGAGTTTGTCGTCACCCCTTACGAGGGGGTGTTAACCAGTCTGGCCCATGGCAGCCGTGAATTTGACGCCGTCATGCCGCCCATCCCCGTGCCTGATGAGCAAACTGAAGGCATCGTCTATACCACACCTTACCTCGAAGTCGGCCAGGTGCTGCTGGTTTTGGCAGACCAGGAAGAGATCACCAGCCACCTCAGCCTGAGTCCGGATACGACGGTGGGTGTTGTGGGCAACAGTTCTGGTGAAGTGACTGCCCGTACGGACTTGAATATTCCCGACAGCAGCCTGTTTAGCTACGACAATGCCACAGAGGCGGTGCAGGCGCTCGTAAATGGGGAAGTAACGGCCGTTATCCTGGACAACTACACCGGTTCCTATTTTGCCGATACCTACCCTGAACAACTCAAATTAGCCTCCGGTGCCGACCGTACCAGTTGGATCAGCCAAAAAGCGTATGCCATTGCCGTCGCCGCCGACAATACTGATTTGCTTAACAGACTCAATCAGGCGATTGCTGCCATGCAAACGAACAATGGCGTGGAGCGCACCGCTGCCCTGCTGATTGATGATGAGAGTGAACGGCCGTTAGACCCCGGCGAACCACGCACCGGCACCTCAGCAGAAGAACTCGTCATCGGCATGGTTGGGCAGCTCACCAACCTGGACCCCGCCATGCCGCCAGACCTCATCAACTGGGAACTCAAAATGAACACCATGAGCGGCCTCTACATGGTAGATAGCGATAATCATCTGGTGCCGCTGCTCGCCGCAGACATGCCCCAAGTTTCCGCCGATGGCCTGGAATACACCATTCCGCTGCGTGCCAATCTAAAATTTCCCGACGGTACCGACTTCACCGCCGATGACGTGGTATGGTCTATCAATCGTGCCAAATTTGGGCAGGGAGGGTATCTGGTCAACCGTTTTCTGAAAGATGCAGACGAAGACGGTTATGGTGATGCCGATGCCGTACAAGCCATCTCAGACAGCACCGTCATCATCCGCTTGCAAGAGCCAACCGCCTACTTCCCGCAAGTATTGGCGACACCGCCCTTCTTCGCCATCAGCAGCGACTGCTTTGCCAACACAGAAGACCTCACCAGCACCTGCGGCGGCATCGGCCCCTACACCATCATCACCTGGGAGCCAGACGCCATTCGCTTGCAAGCAAATCCAGATTGGCCGGGCAGTACGCCCCCAGCTTTTGAAAACATCAAGGTGCGGTTTTACAGTTCCGTCGCGGATTTGCGTACCTCCCTGGAGGAATTCGGCGCAGTGGATGTTGCCTGGACTGGTTTGCCTTACGCTGATTTTGTAGCGCTGCAAAACAGTGGCGACCTGTATCAAAGTTGGTCGGGGCCAGCCGCCTTTAAGAGTTATGTTATTTTTGAACAAAGTCAGCCGCCCTGGGATAAACGCAGTTTGCGTGAAGCCGCCGCCTTGTCCTTAAATCGGGAGGCGTTGGCTGAGATTGTCTTTGAAGGGGAACGGCTGCCGCTCTACAGCCCTGTGCCAGATGAGGTGCCAGGGCATATCCCGGCGCTACCCCAACGAGACCTCTCGCGTGCCCAATTCTTGTTGCAAAGCGAAGGGTATACCGCACAGCAGCCATTGGAAATTACATTGTGGTATTTGAATGACGGCCGTTATAGCCTCAAAGAAGAAGCCTATGCCACCGCCATCAAAGAACAGCTTGAGGAAACCGGCGCCATCAAAGTGACACTCGAAGGCGCTCCCTGGGACATCTATCGCGGGCAAATTAGCGAATGTAACTACCCCGCGTATCTCTTGGGCTGGCCTTCCGTGGGGCAGCCGGTCAACTACCTGGATATGACTGCCTGGACAGATTTTTTCCTCGAAAACAGTGATGACGTGTTCTGTTCTAATTATGAAAGCACCCGTATGGATCAACTTGTGGCGCAAGCCCGTGCCGAGCAAGACCCCGTTAAACGGCAAGCATTGAATGCTCAGATACAAGAGCTGTGGGCAACTGACTTGCCCACCCTGGACATTACCCAAGCACCACGTTTTGCCATTTCCACCGCCAGTGTGGACAATGTGAAAATAGATGCGCTGGGGATGCTGCATTATGAAACGTTAACGAAAACCAAAGAATAAAAAAAGCCCTCGTCACGAGGGCTTTTTTTTGCTGCACTGTGCAGCGGCTTTTTAGCTTGCTTGCTGCTGTTTTTGGGCTATTCGTTTGGCGCGGGGGCCAACAATGCGTTCATTGCCAGCCGCGATGCGCTTGAAGTTAGGCCGTAAGGCCCAGCCCACAGCGATACAGGTGATGATGCCGCCAATCATGTAAGCTGGCGTTGGGTCTATGCCCATGAAGTAGCGAACAGCAAATATAATGGGGATGAGCAGGGCCATCGCCATTGAAGCGACAGAAGCCATGCCGATTAACCAAAACAAACCCAGCATGACCACAAAGGCAATGGGCAGCATTGGCAGCCAAACGCCTGATGCCCACCCTACGTTCGGGCCAGTACCGGCGCCTCCTTTAAATTTCAGAAAAACAGACCAGTTGTGTCCCATGACAGCCATCACGCCGCCAGTGGTGACAATCCAGGGCAGCAGTAAGGGGTCTACTTTGTCGGCAAAGAGCCAGCCTGCGACCCATACGGAAACGGCACCTTTGAGGAAATCGCTAACGGCCGTTAATATGCCAATGGCAATACCACCAGCCCGATAGGAATTGGTTCCCCCCATACGACCGCTGCCAATGGTGCGAATGTCTCGCCCTGTCTTTGCCTTGACGTATAAAAAACCAAAGGGTATGGAGCCAAGTATGTAACCGATTAAGCCGGCGATGAGAAAATATCCACTGTTCACTATTTCGTCCTCTCTCTTTATTGAATGGGTTTTTGTGGGATCACCCGGTATATTTTTTATGTGTGTATTACAACACAAACGAGCAGTTTGGGTTACTCGACGTTTATTCTGATTTCATGGAAACGGCCGTTTTCAATCCTAAAACCACGCACCACGGGCTGACTCCGGTCTGCCAATGAGACAATCACGTAGACACAGTCTGGATAATAAGCCTGGGCAATATCGGTGGGTGACGGCCGTTCCGGGCCAGCAGGATGGGAATGAACAATAGCCACCATTTCCCACCCTTGGGCTTCCAGGTCAAGCATCGCCTGGAGTTGCTGCCGGGGCTCCATTTCATAGGCCACCGGACTGGCTAAACGATTATCAATGGCGTACCAGTGGCGTGCTTGATTGGCTGTCCCCGCTAATAGGCCACACGCTTCTAGCGGGTAGTTTGCCTGTAAATGAGCGAGCATGGCCTGAAAAAACGGCCGTTTTACATGTAATACCTCTTCTTCCATAAGGATTTACGATGTTATCACGCTCTCACAACAGGCACAAAAAAAGCTAACCCAACGAAGCCGCCAGGTTAGCTAATATCTTGCTTAAAGCGTCCGGTTAACGGACTTTATTGTGGCTAGTCCAAAGCGTCGTAGCCGGGACCTTCTGAGAAGAAGTCGTAATTTGCGGGAATATCTTCGGTCAGGTCGAGCACTTCGCCGCCAGCCAATTGCTTGGCATTAAGCAGTTTCACTTCATGACCATCAATTTCGCCTGCAAATGGGGCGCCATCCGGCAGCAGCTCTTTGGTATTTGCAATCCAAACACCAGCGGGAGCTTCATAGTCGAAAGGCACTTCTTCTTCAGGGAAGATCGCTTCATACGGGCATTCTGGTACACAAGCGCCGCAGTCGATGCAAGTATCCGGATCAATATACAGCCAGGGCCAATCCGCTTCGGGAATACCCAGAACCATACATTCCACAGGACATACTTCCACACAAGCTGTGTCGCGCAAGCACAATCTGGTAACAATGTGGGTCATAACAATTCTCCTTTTGGCTTTTAAGCAAGTTGTCGGCATAAACACATGAGGGTGTTTACGTCGGCTCCTGTATTGCTTTAATTATACACAGTTCCTATTTTGTTGCCGCAAAATTTGCAGCAACTGCATCCCAATTTACCACATCCCACCAGGCGCTAATATAATCTGGACGGCGGTTCTGATAATTGAGGTAATACGCATGTTCCCAAACGTCTAAACCCAGGATGGGGGTGTTGCCATCCATCAAGGGTGTATCTTGGTTGGGGGTGGAATCGACGACTAAATTGCCGCTGCCATCGACGTAGAGCCAGGCCCAGCCAGAGCCAAAACGAGTGCCAGCCGCTTTGGCAAAAGTTGCTTTGAACTCGTCAAAACTGCCAAAAGTGGCATTGATCGCCTCGGCTAATTCGCCTTCCGGTTCGCCGCCGCCATGCGGGCTCATGACAGACCAAAACAGGGAGTGATTGGCAAAACCGCCACCGTTGTTACGCACCGCAGTACGGATATCTTCTGGCACGCTGTCTAAATTGGCTAAAAGTTCTTCGATGGATTTGTCTGCTAATGATGCCTGGTTGGTCAGGGCATTATTGAGGTTGTTGGTGTACCCGGCATGGTGTTTGCCATGATGGATTTGCATGGTGCGGGCGTCGATGGAAGGTTCTAACGCGTCGTAAGCATAAGGTAGTGATGGTAATACAAAAGACATTGGTTTCTCCTCTGATTGCAAAGTTGGTTTTTAAGCAACTTCATTGTTAGTTGATAAGTTTCCGGCATGTGTGGTTTTTCTAAAATTTATGAAGTGCCGGAATCTGCCTTGCTGGACGTTAATGATTTTGACGTATACAAATTTGTATGTGCTAAATTGACCGTCTAGCAAATGGTTGTTACCATTTCTGGTGGGATTACTAGACCTCATTCTAGCTAGTCAAAACTCCTTTGTCAACACAGTTAACGGCTTCTAAACACGTTGGCTATTTTGTGTGAGAACGGCCGTTTCCACCATAGGATATTACCTGCCATGACTGCTTTAGCCAAACCCCGTCTTTCTCCTTATTTTGTGCTGGTTGTTGGTATTTTTGCCGTTTCATTTGGCTCTGTTTTGGCTCGTCTGGCGCAGGCGGAAGGGGTGCCTTCGCTGGTCATTGCCGCTTATCGCACGTTGGTGGCGGCGTTGATCTTTTTGCCATTTATGCTCACCCGTCGCCAGGATGAGGTACGAGCCATGAAACCGGCGGACTGGCGGTTGGCGCTGTTGTCTGGTGTGGCGCTGGCGATTCATTTTGGCACATGGATTACGTCGCTGTCGTATACGTCTGTGGCGGCTTCTACGGTGTTGGTGTCTACGTCGCCGTTGTGGGTGGCGTTGGCGGCGCCGTTTTTTCTGGGCGAACCGTTTACGCGCTGGCTGAAGATTGGTATGACGTTGGCGCTAATCGGCACGATTATTATTAGTTTGGGGACGATGGTTGAGGTGGGAAACGGCCGTTTACTCTTTAACACCACCGATTTAGTCACAGGTCAGCAGCCACTGCTGGGGAATTTGTTGGCATTGGCTGGTGGTTTGGCGGGGGCTGTATATCTGCTTATTGGGCGTAAATTGCGCCCGCGCTTGTCTTTGACCAGTTATGCCACACTCGTGTATGGCACGGCCGCGATTTGCCTGGTGCTGGTGGTGTGGCTGACAGGTAATAACATGCTGGGCTACAGTCCGCAGGTTTATCTGCTGTTTTTGCTGTTGGGAATTGTGCCACAGTTGATAGGCCATTCTTCTTTTAATTATGCGTTAGGTTATTTGCCTGCCGCATATGTGGGTGTCTCCATCTTTGCGGAACCGATTACGGCTTCGATTTTGGCGCTGATTGTGTTTGGCGAACAGCCGGGGCTGATGGTGGTGTTTGGCAGTGTGTTTGTATTAGTTGGCGTGTTGGTTTCTGGACGGAAGTAGGAATTTAATACAAAGAGACAAAGGCACGAAAAAACAAAGAAAACCCTTTGTCCCTTTGTTTCTTTGTACCGTGGTAATGATTTTTACCAGTAATTCTCAATTTAGCGACGCTACAGGGTAGGGGCGGGATGGCGCGGCGACTATTCGCCGAAACAATAGGTTTTTTCACCGCGTCATCTCGCCCAAGATGGCACAAATCGCGCAAACCTGGGTGAGACAGGCGGGAGAAAAGGGGTTGGTGATTGGCAAAAACATAATCCGCCTGTCCCACCCCTACAACTAGGTTTCAAATTGAGAATTGCTGGATTTTTACTCATATAAATTGCGAATAATCGGTCGCCAACTGAGGTCTGAGGTGAGGTCGGGTAAATTGTGTGCCAGCATATCGTCGATGGCTGGTGCGATCTGTTCATGATCGCGCCCAGTCAAGAAAAGTTGTAGGCGTGGCCCCAATCATGATCTTGCGACATCGGTGTATCGAAGCCCAACACTTCTGAGCCGCTGCCGATGAGGGCGGCGCTGTGGTGTAGGTTAGGGAAATGACTGTCTAATAACGGCCGTACCACTTCTGTATAAAACAAGCCGCTAAATTTCAGGCCAGGCATAAATTCAGTTATCACGGTGCTTTTTCCTCTGGCTGCCAAAATGAAAACTGGTGTGGGAAGAGGTGTAAATCGCAAAATACGGCCAGCCCAACGCCCAACGCATACATGAAAATATCCCACGGGTCGAAGACGCTGCCCAGCAAGGGAGCATCTACGTATTGCGATAATTCCACAATTAAACCCAGGCTAAAGACAAGAATTGCTTTCACCGCCCAGTCTGCAAACAAAGTGGTTCCGAAAAGGGTGAGCAGCATGTAAAGGGCAAAGGGCAGCAAAATGTCGATGAGGTAACTGTTAACGAACACAGGAAATGGCCCGGCATACTGTGGCCCGGTGACGAGATGCAGCAAGCCCACCAAGACAGCAATGATAATGATTACCATCTTTTTCTTCGATGAATTTTTAGTGCTGTCCGGTTTTTGTGTAGGCATGGCACACCTCAATCAAGGAAGTGGATCAGACGATTCCTGACCGCACTTGCTGTAACAAGCTACTGGCAGCGCTGCTCAACAGCAGGGTGTCGACGCCCACGGTGATGAGGGTGTATCCTTTTTCGATGTAAGGCTGAACGGCCGTTGCTGACAATCCAAATACGCCCAATGGAATCTTTGCTTGCTGGCAAACGGCCGTTACCCGGTCAATCGCGGCCACCACCTCAGGATGCTCAATCTGCCCCAACAATCCCAAACTAGCTGATAAATCATACGGCCCAATCAATACGCCATCGACACCTTCCACCTGCACAATTGCTTCAATCTGCTCGGCTGCTTGAATATGTTCCGCCTGCACAATGACTGTCACAGATTCATTTGCCGCTTCAATATAGTCGCTAAATTCCAGTCCGTACCCATGCGCCCGACCCAGACCCACACCGCGCGTTCCTTGCGGTGAATAACGACACCAACTGACAATCTGTGCTGCCTGCTCTGCCGTGTTCACCATCGGGGCAATGATACCTGCTGCGCCCACATCCAGCGCCTTCTTAATAGGTACTTCCTGACTGGCTTCTAGACGCACCAGACAAGGCGTATTGCCTGCTGCCTGCATCATGCGCTGCAAACTCAACGCATCAAACGGCGCATGTTCCGCATCCAAAAACAGCCAATCAAAGCCCACTTTCGCCAAAATTTCTGCTACCTCTGGCGCTCCCAACGTTACCATTGGCCCGACCAATCGTTCGCCAGCCAATAACCTTTGCCTAAATTGATGCATCATCATCGCTCGCTTTTTCATCCTTCATCACTCAACTTTCATCCTTTAAAATGCTTCGTGTTCTGTCCGGCCAATGATTTCCTCTTGCAGCGCCTCGCTTAAATCGCAAAAATAGTCGCTGTAACCGGCTACCCGCACGATGAGGTCGCGGTATTCTTCAGGATTTGCTTGAGCTTTGCGTAGTGTGGCGGCATCCACGACGTTGAACTGGATGTGATGCCCGTCTAGCTTGAAATAGGTGCGGACTAACTGTACCAGCTTGTCCAGCCCTTCATCGTCTTTAAGCAGCTGTGGGGTGAATTTTTGGTTGAGCAGCGTGCCTCCCGTGCGGATATGATCCATTTTGGCGGCGGATTTGATAACGGCCGTTGGGCCTTTCCTATCCGCTCCCTGCACCGGTGATATGCCTTCCGAGAGGGGTTTGGCTGCAAAACGGCCGTCGGGCATCGCGCCGATCACGGAACCAAAGTAGACGTGCACGGTGGTGGGTAGCAGATTGATGCGATACGTGCCGCCTTTGGTGTTAGAACGGCCGTCTATCGCCTCAAAATAAGTCTCAAACACCTGCCGCATAAGTTCATCAGCATACTCATCATCATTGCCATAGCGGGGTGTGCGGTTGATGAGCAGCAAACGAGTGCGCTCATGGCCTGCAAAATTCGCATTGATCGCCTCAAACAGTTCTGGCAGCGTCAGATTCTGCTTATCATAAATATGATATTTGAGAGCACTTAACGCATCGGTGACAGACCCCAGCCCGACGCCCTGGATATAGGATGTATTGTAACGGGCGCCACCTGCATGATAATCTTTGCCCGCAACAATGCAGTCATCTATCAGCAAAGAGAGAAACGGCACTGGCAAATAAGTGGCATACAACCGCTCAATAACATGATTGCCACGAATCTTAATATTTACGAAATGATTTAGCTGCTTTGTAAATGCCCGGAATAGACCATCAAAACTTTTAAACGTCAGCGGATCGCCCGTTTTCGGGCCAAGCTGCTTACCCGTGCGTGGATCAATACCGTCGTTGAGCGTAATTTCCAGCACCTTAGGTAGATTAAAGTAGCCAGTCAGGCAGTAGTTCTCTTTACCAAACGCGCCCGTCTCCACACAACCACTCGTGCCGCCATTTCGTGCATCTTCCATTGATTTCCCCTGGCGCACCATTTCCTGTACCACTACATCGGTATTAAAAATAGAGGGTTGCCCAAAGCCAGTGCGCACGATTCTGGCAGCGCGTTTCATGAAGCGGTCTGGGTTCTTTTTACTCAATTGCACCGATGAACTGGGTTGCAGCAGCCGCATCTCCTCAATTACATCCAGCAGCAAATAAGTCACCTCATTGACGGCATCAGAGCCATCTGGTTTAACACCGCCCGTGTTGATTTGGGCGAAGTCGGTATAAGTGCCACTCTCAGCGGCCGTTACGCCTACCTTGGGCGGCGCAGGCTGGTTGTTGAACTTGATCCAGAAACAGTGGAGCAGTTCTTCCGCTTGATCACGGGTGAGCGTGCCAGCAGCCACCTCTTGCTGGTAAAACGGGAAAAGATGCTGGTCTAAGCGCCCTGGATTAAAGGCATCCCACGGATTTAGCTCTGTGGTAACACCTAAATGAACGAACCAGTAATATTGCAGCGCTTCCCAGAAGGTTTGTGGCTTATGGGCAGGGACTCGCGCACAAATTTCGGCGATTTGCGCTAATTCGGCTTGCCGTTTCGGGTCGCGGGTTTGGGCAGCAAGGCGGCGGGCTTCCGCTGCGTGGCGTTGACCAAAGATGATGATTGCTTCGGCGGTGATGCGCATTGCTTTGAGTTGTTCTTGTTTGTCGTAGGCAGCGTTGTCGTTGAGGTAATCAAGTGTGGCTAATGCAGCATCAATGTCACTGATGAAATCCAGCATCCCTTTGTGATAAATCTTGTCGTCAAGCACAGTGTGACCAGGAGACCGTTGTTCCATGAACTCGGTGAAAATGCCAGCTTCATAGGCGTCGTGCCATTCTGGCGTCATTTCACGCAGGATGAGATCACGCATCGATTTGCCTTCCCAAAAAGGAATGACAATGTTGGCTTGAGCTTGACGGGCAGCAGCCGTCACAGCAAAGGGGATTTTTTCGCGGGAATCGAGAATGTCAAAATCTTGCAGGGTGTGGCAGCATAGTTCCGGGTAGGTTGGTGTGGCTTTGGGAGCCATCTCTTTTTCGCCGACAATCAATTCGCCTTCACCAATATAAATGGTTTTGTTTGCCATCAAATAGTGGAAGGCCATTGCACGGCGCACTGGCGTGGACACCATGCCCAGTTCTTGCTGGTAAAACTTAGTCATCAAAACAGCCCGCTCTGTGGAAATAGCAGGCACGGCGTCCAGACTTTGCTGGCGTAAACAGGTTACTCGGTCAGTTGTGGTCATAAGGCTCTCCTTGAAGGGCAAAAGGCAAAAATCAGAAGGCAGAAGCACGTGGAAATTTCTGCCTTTTGCCTTCTGATTTTTGCTTTTTCATATTACCTCCAGGCCGTAACCGCGCAGGATGGTGGCAATATCGGCCATGCGGGTGTCGCTGGGTGGTTGGATGTTGGTTAGGTGGTAAGGTTTGTTAAGGCGTTGGTACTTGTCGGCGGCGGTGGCGTGGTAGGGCAGGATGGAGATGGGATGTCGCTGGGGCAAGTTGGCGGCAAATTCGCCAATGTGCCGGATGTTGGCCTCGCTGTCGTTGAGGCCAGGGATGATGGCGAAGCGCAGGATGATGTTATGTCCCTGGGCTGATAGCTGGCGCAGGTTGGCAAGGATGAGTTGGTTGGAGACGCCGGTTAATTTTTTATGAGTGGCGTCGTCTATGTGTTTGATGTCGTAGAGGAAGAGGTCGGTGAAGGCACGAACTCTGTCGAGTGTTTGCCAGGAAACGGCGCCGGATGTGTCAACGGCCGTTCTTATTTCCTTTCTCTTACACTCCTGCAACAACGCTAACACAAACTCGCGCTGCAACAGCGGCTCGCCGCCGGAAAACGTCACACCGCCGCCCGATTCGTCGTAAAAGCTGAGGTCGCGCTCGATTTCCGCCATCACCTGCGCTACCGTCATTTCTTTACCGATGATTTCCCGCGCTTCAGCAAAACAGGCATCCGTACAGTCGCCGCAGCGAATACACAGGCTCAAATCGGTGGTAACACTGCTGCTGCCATTGATGAAAATTGCGCCTTGTGGACATTCATCCAGGCAAGCGTGGCAGGCAATGCAGCGATTGGGGCGCAGCATCACATCTAAATGGGGGCTTTGGCTTTCAGGATTGTGACACCAGAGGCAGTGCAGCGGGCAACCTTTTAGGAAGATGGTGGTGCGAATTCCGGAGCCATCATGGATGGAAAAGCGTTTGGTGTCGAAGACGATGCCTGTGGTCATACTATGGTCATACTATTCTTGACGGAGTTGAGCCTTTCTATCATGCGCAATCTCCGTCCTGTTTGTCATAGCCTCATTGTCTATGCAATGAAGCAGTTGTCAAGCAAATGCAGCTTCTGTTTGGAACCTCTGTGACGTTGGCGGTACAATAACAGGGTCTTAGTCTTATTTATGCTGTAGTATCGAAATTTATGGATGCTTTTTTCTCGCGAGCGGGACTGCGGCGCAGTCTTAATGATTTGCTTTTGCTGGATAACCTGGGGGTTCCAGCAGAGCAGGTAAACCTGGCACTTAACCGTGCGCAAATGCGAACGCTGCCGTTTATGTATTTCAGCATTGCCAGTTTCTATTTTGCTTACATTCTCATCCAGCTATTTATTTTACGAGAACCGGGTCTGGGCTTGATGGTGGCGGTGGCGCTGGTTAGTGCTGTTTTTCTGTTGGTGATGGGTTGGCTGATTCGCAACGGCCGTTTCTCATCCAAGCGCTCTGAACGGTTAGCCGCCATTATTGCCTTTACGGTGCTCGTCAGCATCCAGCTTCGCTTTTATCTGACCGGGGAGCCGCAGCAGGTGGCAAATTTGGCTTTGTTTGTCTTTGGCACGGCCGTTCTCTTCTTTGATACGCGCTGGTATTTACTCATGTCGGGACTGGCCTTCGCCGGATTGATTCATGCGCTGCTCTTGTTTGCCGGGCCTGAAGATTGGCGGTACAACGTGGTTGTATTTTTGGCGGCAACGGCCGTTGGTCTGGTCGCCCATGTCAGCCGAGTGCGGGCGTATCGGCGCACCGAAATCCTGCGCATCCGCGAACAACGCCAACGCCAACAGTTGGAACGGCGCAATTTGCAATTACGCACCAATATGGCCGCCGGCCGACAAATCACCTCTATTCTTGATCTGGATACCCTGCTCCAACATATCGCCAGCATGGTGTGGGAAAAATATCGCATCTATTACGTGGGCGTTTTCTTGCCAACCGGAGATGGGCAAACGCTGCATGCCGCCGCCGAGGCTGGTCGGGCGGTGACTCATGAACCGCTAAAGCTGACAGCCGGGGCAAACGGTCACGTCGGTTGGGTGATGGCGTATGGCGAGTCTTTGAATCTAAAAAGTATGGCGGATGAAAACGGCCGTTTCATCCCCACCGAAAAAGCGCCCCAAACCTTATCTGAATTACTGCTGCCGTTAGAAATGGGAGAGCGCGTCCTGGGTGTGCTAGACCTGCAAAGTTCGCGCCCAGCCCACTTTTTGCAAGAAGAAATCCCTGTTTTCCAACTGCTGGCCGACCAAATGGCAGTCGCCCTGGAAAATGCGCGTCTTTATGCCGAAGTGACACAGTTCAACCAACAGCTTGAAGGCATGGTCATTGAACGAACCAATGAACTGCAAACCGCCTACAGCCATTTAGAAAAGCTGGATCGAACAAAATCAGACTTCATCACCATCGCCTCCCATGAAATGCTCACGCCGCTGACCATCATCACCCTCAATGCCCAAATGTTCATGGAGGAAGAAGAAATCCAGACTGATCACCTGTACCGCAGTTGGGTGGAAGGCATCGACAAGGGTGTGACGCGTATGCGTGAAGTGGTAGAGACGATGCTGGACATTGCCAAAATCGACAGCGAATCGCTCACCCTGCACAAGGCCGAGTTAGATTTACACTTTTTCTTGCAGCAAATCATCAAGCGCTTCCAGTTTTCGCTCACAGAGCGCCGCCTCTCGCTGACGTTAGCCCCAATGCCATTACTGCCTAAGGTGGCAATTGATTCTGAGGCAATGGAGAAGGTGTTTTACCACTTGATTATCAATGCGATTAAATTTACGCCAGACGGTGGGAAGATTGTGATAAACGGCCGTTCTACCCAATTAGCCGTCAATGGAGCCACAGTTCCCGCTGTAGAAATCGTGGTGGCAGATACAGGGGTGGGTGTGGCTCCCGAACTGCAAGACCTTATCTTCGAAAAGTTCTACCAAACAGGTGAAGTGATGCTCCACTCCTCCGGTAAAACAAAATTCAAAGGTGGCGGCTCCGGTTTAGGACTCTCTATTGCGCGAGGGATTGTGGTGGCACATAACGGCCGTATCTGGGTTGAAAGCCCAGAATATAATGAAGAACTGTACCCTGGCAGTCAATTCCACGTCGTCCTGCCAGTTCATTAAAACGGGGCTAAAGTAACCGTCTAAATAGTACTTCCCGTTTTTTAGATTGGACCAATCTTTAAGATTGGTCCAATCTGCGCCACATAATTTTTAGACA
>JACSSI010000604.1 GCA_014879345.1 Anaerolineae bacterium
GATTTGTGGTGAATCCCATATTAACAAAGTTAAGCCTTTTCTTTTAATCGACTTTGGAAACGTCCTGCCCTATCTTCCCGAAAAGTTGCCAAACAGCCCGAAAATTGTACTATTAGGCATTGAGCCGCTGAGATAATCCTTGGCGTATTCCCACCAAAAAATTCCCACTGGTGAAAACCTGATTTCAGGGCTTTTTAACCTGTAAAATTCCAGACTGATGGTCAGACATTGTTCCACATAAACAAACCAGACCCAGTCGATAAGAAAGAAGGATAAAACATGGATCGTATAGGCGTATTCACGAGTGGTGGTGACGCCCAAGGTATGAATGCCGCAGTTCGGGCAGTTGTAAGAGCCGCGCTAGACCGTGGCACAGAAGTAATGGCAATTTATGAAGGCTATCAGGGTATGGTTGATGGTGGCGAAAACATCAGCCCCATTAGTTGGAGCGATGTGGGTGGTATTTTACATCAGGGTGGTACCATCATTGGTTCTGCCCGCAGCTTGGAATTTCGCGAACGACCGGGGCGCTTAAAAGCTGTCACCAACTTATTAAAAGCCGGTATAGACACTCTTGTCTGCATCGGTGGTGATGGCAGTTTAACCGGCGCCAACTTGCTTTATCAAGAATGGCCTGGACTCCTTAAAGAACTGGTCGAGAGTGGCGTTATCACCCAGGACATGGCCGATAAACATCCCCATCTAGCCATAGCAGGCATCATTGGTTCCATCGACAATGACATGTACGGCTCCGATATGACCACCGGCGCAGATACGGCGCTCCATCGTATCGTTGAGGCGGTAGACGCCATTACCAGCACCGCTGCCAGCCATCAGCGCAGTTTCGTCATAGAAGTTATGGGACGCCACTGTGGATATTTGGCTTTGATGGCAGGGCTGGCAACTGGTGCTGACTGGGTTTTAATTCCAGAATCGCCGCCCAATCTTGATAATTGGGAAGACAAAATGTGTGAAGTGATGGCTCAAGGGCGTGAAATTGGCCGTCGCGACAGCATTGTCATCGTGGCTGAAGGGGCGCAAGACAGGTATGGCAAACCCATTACCAGCGAACATGTGCGCCAAACCCTGGAAGAAAAATTGGGAGAAGACACGCGTATTACTGTGTTGGGTCATGTGCAGCGGGGCGGCTCACCCAGCGCCTTTGACCGCAATCTTGCTACGCAGCTTGGCGTTCAAGCTGTAGAAGAATTGCTTAATGATAGTCCCGGCTCTGAACCGTTTGTCATGGGCATTCAAGGCAACAGGATTACACGCACACCACTGGCAAAATGTTTAGAAATCACACAAGCTGTTGGCAATGCGGTGCAAGCGGGCGAATTTGAAAAAGCAATGGATTTGCGGGGGCGCAGTTTCAAGAAATCCTTCCGTACCTTGCGCACGCTCGTTCGCGCTATGCCCCATAAGCCAGAACCGGGTAAACGCCGGATGCGTCTGGCAGTGATGAATGCTGGGGGGCCTTCTCCGGGCATGAACACGGCCGTTCGTGCGGCCGTGCGCTTGGGCGTAGATAAGGGCCACATCATGATGGGTGTCAATCGTGGTTTCCGGGGACTCATTCGGGGAGAGATTAGGGATCTTGACTGGATGGACGTGGCTGGTTTAGCCCCGATGGGTGGTTCTGAATTTGGCACGAATCGCACAGTTCCAGAAGGGGGTGAATGGTATGCCATTGCCCGTAACCTGGAAGAACATCAGATAGAAGGCATTCTCATGATTGGTGGTCTTACAGGCTACCAGGCTATTCATGAAATGTATCGACTGCGCGAGAATTATCCCGCCTTCAACATTCCTATGATCTGCCTGCCTGCCAGCATTAATAATAACCTGCCTGGTTCACAGTTAAGTGTAGGCGCAGATACGGCTTTGAATAGCATCGTTGATGCTGTTGACAAGATTAAACAGTCGGCAGTGGCTTCACGGCGTACCTTTGTGGTGGAAGTGATGGGGCATTATTGCGGTTATTTGGCGCTGATGTCGGCATTGGCAACGGGTGCAGAACGTGTTTATATGCACGAAGATGGTGTGACGCTGCAAGACATGATCAATGACACCAATATGCTTATCGCTGGTTTTCAACAAGGTAAGCGTGTTGGTTTGTTGATTCGCAATGAACATGCTAATGCAATTTACACCACAGATTTCATGCGTGCCCTGTTTGAAGAGGAAGGGGGGGACTTGTTTGATGTACGTCAGGCGATTTTGGGACATTTGCAGCAAGGTGGCAATCCCACACCGTATGACCGTATTTTAGCGACTCGATTGGCTTCTGATTGTATTGATTATTTGGAAGACCAGATTGGCGCTGGTCTAGCTGACAGCTCGTTTATTGGTCTGGTTGGCGGTGAATTTAAGTTATCCAATACGGAAGATTTGCCGCGTTTGGTTGATAGCAAGTATGGTCGTCCCAAGGAGCAGTGGTGGATGGGCTTACGCCAGACTGTTGATTTGTTGGCGCAGCCTGGACCAAGTGTAAGAGAGAAATAAGATAGTACGGCCGTTTTGTGATGCTGAAAACGGCCGTTATGATAATGTTCCTGTCACCGTTGTCCCCAGTATGATATTCACTGAACACGGTGAGACTACAAGACTACAAGACTAAGGTCAAGGAGATAAAATCACATGAAGATAGGTATTTTGACAGGTGGTGGTGATGTGCCAGGGTTGAATCCTTGCATCAAAGCCGTCGTGAATCGGGCTGTGGCTCAGGGGCATGAGATTGTGGGTGTGCGCCGGGGTTGGGGCGGTTTGCTGGATTTTAACCGTGATGATCCCAATAGTTTTGAAGACAATTTTATTCCGTTGGACAATCAAGTCGTGCGCACCATTGACCGCACGGGTGGTACCTTTTTGCACACCAGCCGTACCCATCCCGGCAAAGTGGGGCCTAATCGTGTTCCCGACTTTTTAAAAGACCCGGCGCATCCTGAGGCGGAAGAGACAGATAAACGGTTACGCGATTTTACGCCGCATGTGCTGTCTAATTTGGAACATTTGGGCATTGAACGGCTCATCCCCATTGGCGGCGATGATACACTCAGCTACGGCGAACGGCTGCACAGTGAAGGTTTCCCCGTCATCGCCATCCCCAAAACGATGGACAATGATGTGTATGGCACTGATTATTGCATTGGCTTCTCAACGGCCGTTACCCGCAGCGTGCAATTTCTCAATCAACTCCGCACCAGCACCGGTTCCCACGAGCGTATTGCTGTGGTGGAACTGTTTGGTCGCAACAGCGGTGAAACGAGCCTCATCAGCTCCTATCTGGCTGGTGTAGACCGGGCGCTTATCTCAGAAGTGCCGTTTGACCCCGAAAAATTGGCAGAACTGGTGCTGAAAGACAAGAAAACCAATCCCAGCAACTACGCCATCGTTTCCATCAGCGAAGGCGCTCATATGGCTGGTGGGGCTGTGGTGGAATACGGGGAAGCGGATGCGTATGGGCATCGTAAACTGGGCGGTATCGGCGAGATTACGGCCGAAGCCATCAAGAAGATCACGGGGCAGAACATCATCAACCAACGCATTGGCTACCTGATGCGCTCTGGTGCGCCCGACGCGCTTGATTTGATGGTGGCGGCTAACTATGCCCATCTGGCGATGGATCTCATTGAAAATGGGGTCAGCGGCCGGATGGTGGCATTGCGTGATGGCACGTATACCCACATCCCCATGAGCATGGTCACGAGCAGCGTCAAGCGCGTGGATGTGGATGAGTTGTATGACAAAGTACAATATCGGCCAAAGGT
>JACSSI010000605.1 GCA_014879345.1 Anaerolineae bacterium
ACAAAGGGGGAGACCTAATGTGTCGGCCAATAAATGACCAACGGTTGTTTTGCCTGCGCCAAGCGGGCCAATAAGGATAATTGTTGAGTCCACTTTAACCTTTGGGGCAAGAAAGATGTGGGGGAAACGGCCGTTACTTATCCATCATAAGCCCTTGCCAAAATCAGCAGGTGGTTCAATACCAAGATAATCACGATAAATGCGAAGTTTATAGTCAACCGAAATCTCATTCACAGCCTCTAAAAACGCCTGGTATGTTCCCACACCACCAATTCGTTCCCAGAATTCATTGCCAATTAGCACACACGTATCCTGTTTCATATTAAACCACCGATTAGGAAACGACCACTCATAATCCTCTTTTTTGCCATATGGGTTGTATGGCAACGCAAAGTAGGCATTATTAACTTGGGGTGTCGTCATGGCATACAGTTTGAGTAATTTTTCCTTGCTCACTTTCGTTTGATCGCTATTGGGCAAGGGCGCTTTCAACTCAAATGCAATGCGCTCGTTGGTTTGTGCGTTTTCCACATAGATATCACATATCACATTGACCGGTATTTCCGGGCCTTTTCCGGCAAGAATATAGGCAAGTTCACTATCCCAATCGGGTCTGCGCCGTTCTTTTGCTTTGCCCTTATGCTCTAGTTGATTCAGCACTTCAGAAATACGGCGTAATCGTCCTTCTTTCACCGTGCCTGTAATCATTTGCTCTCGGCTGACTTGTCCGAAGCCATAATTGGCTGCCACAGAGGCTAGATTTTCCCACACATGTCCAAACGGGGTAACGAAGCGACGCTCAAAATGCGAGCCTTTGAATATTTCGTCTGGGACAAGCGCCGCATAAAGCGGTTTTTTGGCGCGATGTTCTTCCGGAAGAAATGGATCTTTCTCAAGCACACGGATCATTACCCGATCCATCAACTCCTGAATCACTGCCTGGATTTCTGTTTTCATGATCGATTGGGTCATGGGGTTACAACCTCTTGGGCAAAGCATTCTGTATTGATGATGGCTTGACCAACGGCCGTTATCACCGGAACAGCCACTGAGTTACCAAATAATTTGATATTACGTTTAGGATTTTCATGTAATTTAAAGTTGTCTGGAAATCCTTGCAACCGTGCCAGTTCTGATGGTTTCAACAGGCGGTATTTTTGAGGGAGTAATACGTCTTGAATAAAATTCGCTTTGTATGCTTCGTCTGTGTCTCCGGACACGTTGACCGTTGCTACAAAGTCAAGTGTGCCACTTGCCATAATCGTGGGGAAAAATGTGGAGGTCGGCAAATAAATGCGATAGACGCCATCAATGCCACCCGATAATTTCCGGTTGAAAAACTCATACTTACCGGTTTCGTCGTATTGTCTTAATATCTTTTTGGCAACCAGTTGTTGCAGTTCTTCTTCAACTAAATCAGGAATCAATTCTCTTAAATCCTGATACGCCAGGGGATTGCCATCTTGGGGGCCATATTGGGGTTTGCGCCGATTGCGCAGGATAACCATACAGATCATTTTCTCGCGTTCAGAAATATCATCATAGAGTTCCCAGCTATGAATGCTGGTTGGCCCATTACGAATGTCGGTGAGAATGAAAAATTGGTTTTGGCTACCCAGCGGTGTCAATTTATTGTGGCCGACGTTGACACGTTCCCCAAACAAATTGCGCTGAATGGCAACAGGGCTGTTGTCGTCTTCTGGCTGTTCTAAATCGTCGAAAATATCGAATAACTGTGTGTGATTATCTTGTGGTTTAGGCCAGGTAAACGGCCGTTTCATCCTTGTTTTTTGAATGCCCACAATAAAGATACGCGCTCGGTTCTGGGGTGTGTTAAAGTCAAATGAATTGAGAAGGTCATAATGAACTTCGTAACCCAGAGCTGTGAAGGAGTCAACCAGATAGTTGAGTGAGTCTCGGTGACGCTGATCGTATAATCCTTTGACATTTTCAAACAGGAAGGCGGTTGGCCGACTTTGGTCTAGCAACCGAATCACATCCATCCATAATTTGCCCCGTGGATCTTCAATGCCTCGGTTTTTGCCCGCAATTGACCAGGATTGACAAGGGACACCCCCCACTAAAAGATCATGTTCGGGCAGTTCCTCAATATCACAAATGTTACCGAGGTTATGCCCTTCTGCATCGTCGGGCCAGTTGCTTTCATAAACTTGGTTGGCGTGGCTGTCAATCTCAGACGAGGCCACGCACTGTCCGCCAATCGCCTCCAATGCCAGGCGAAATCCCCCGATTCCGGCAAACAAGTCTACAAATGTGAATCGGTTTTCAAGCATGACTATCACCTACCATGAGTACCTCGTTTTTCCGTTTGCCACCAGTGTTTATAATGAAGGGATAGGAGATGGGGGAGGAAACTGCCGTTTTTCTTTTATTTTTCCACAAAACCCCGAACCTGCACTCCTTGATTTAACCTAACGCGACTACATGTGTGGACGACGATACATCAATTGAAGACTCGCTCATGAATTCGCACAACGCATTGTTAGGCAACTTTGCTATTTTGTAATTTCAGACTACCTCGGATAATCATTGTATTTGTCCCTCTAAATTAGAGAGACTTGCTCTTAGTCCTTCCAAATATCTATCTGTTAAGACTCTTCTGGATCGAATAAGTACATTTGATTTTCATCTCTAAAGTTACCGTTATTAGGTTTTGGAATGTCGACGACGCCCCAAAGTGTTCGATGAAAATCCATAAGAAGCGTCTTGCGATTGCTTGCATGGGTGTTTGAAAGAAAGGTGTATGAAAATACCCCTTCTTGAATGTGATGCCACTTCTTGAAACGAAACTTTTCCGTGAGAGTATCAGCGAATAGTCGTGCTGGACGAAAGTCCTCAATATTATAAGGGTAGGCATCTAATGGAATAATAGTATTCAGTATCGGAATTTTGCTATATTTTTTGACATAAATCCCAATTGCAATCTTCTGGAGAATCCGAAAAATGCGCTCGGATTCTGGCTCTATTCTTACCATATCGATCACCGAATCATATTTTAGAGCATCCAAAATACGCTTTTCGAAATTTGGTGACCTTGCAAGGGCACGTGCAACGCGCCCTCCTTCCTGGCACTTTTGAATCAGTGAATCTGACGTCCCGATCCGACTAAGCAACACTAAAAAATACTCTTCGTCAAGTGAGTAGCCACGGTTACATGTGTTGCAAGCCTTTACAGTCCATAGATTAATTGGAAAGGGTTTTTCCAAGAGCGATTTCGATGGAACATGTTCACGGGTATCTGCAAGCCTGCCGCAGTAGATGCAGTAGTTGTTTTGTCTCGGCATGTCGGTATAAATCCTATAATTTCCTGCTTATACTGAATCAGTATCAAAAACATTCGGTATAAGCAGCATTTTTAGGCAAAAATATAGCAAATTAGCCAGCATAAGATAAATATACGAATTTATCAAGACTATTATTTAGTAAAACACCTCTAATTCGTATATAAAGCTGATTGAGCAACGGCCGTTATCCCCCCACCAACCCCCGCAACACCGCCAAATTCACCGGATCCATCTCAATTTCATTGCCGTCCTCATCCGTCTCCGTCTTGGGCGTTTCCAGGTGGGCGGGGTGGTTAGCCCAGCGCGGATCGTTGACGAAGTTGGCAAAGCCAGCCGTGCCGATGAAACCCTGCCCAATGTGTTCGTGCCGGTCCTTATTGGAGCCGAGTTCATGCTTGCTGTCGTTGAGGTGGAAGAATTTAAGCTGGTCAAAGCCAATGATACGGTCAAAATCTGCCATCGTG
>JACSSI010000606.1 GCA_014879345.1 Anaerolineae bacterium
CAAATTCCTGGAGCCAAACTGACTATAGTAAGTATCCCCTAACCTAATTAGTTAAGGTTGGGGATTTTTGACAATTTGTAGTTGTAAATCATTTCTTCATAGGAGGAGAAAGATGAAACGTTTGATTTTGTTAGTTTTGTTATCAATGCTTTTCGTGGTGGCCTTGTCCGCATGTGGTGGTGCAGCAGAAGAACCAGCTGTAGAAGAACCCACCACTGAGGAAGTTGCAGTTGAAGAACCAACTGTAGAAAAAGAAGTTGTTGAAGAGCTTGAATGTACCGACGAACTTGGTTGTGTAGAAGTTGCCCCTGGCGATCCTATTCAATTGGCTTCGGCACTGGTCATCTCTGGCCCCAATACCGAGTTGGGTTTAGATTCTCAATGGGGTGTTGAACTCGCTCTTGATTTCTACGGCGACGTTCTTGGTCATCCAGTTGAACTGCAAGCTGAAGATGATGGCTGTTCCGCTGAAGGTGGACAAACATCTGCTCAGAAAATCGTCTCCAACCCCGACATCGTTGGTATGATTGGCACAAGCTGCTCTGGCGCTGGTGTACCTGCCGCCAAAATCATCACCGATGCTGGTTTTGTGATGATTTCCCCATCCAATACAGCCCCGTCTCTGACAGACCCGGAACTGCACCAAGCTGGTTATTTACGCACCGCCCACAACGACAAAGTCCAGGGTAGCGCTATGGCTGAATTTGCATTCAATGAACTGGGTGTGACCAAAGCCGCCGCTATCCACGATGGCGATCCCTATACCGAAGGCTTGGCCTCTGTATTTGTTGAATCATTTGAAGCATTGGGTGGCGAAATTGTCGCTTTTGAAGCAGAAGCTGCTGACGCAACCAACGTTGAGCCGTTGTTGACATCAGTTGCCGCTGCTGGCCCAGAATTTATCTATTACCCTGTGTTTATTCCATTGGGTTCTTTGCTCACCAATACAGCTTCTGAAGTTGCAGGTTTAGAAGGTGTCTATCTGGCAGGTGCTGATGGTATCAGCTCCCCCAGTTTCTTGGAAAACACAGTCGGAACTTCTGAAGGCATGTATGTTTCCGGTCCAGACTTGAGTTATAGCAATAGCTTCTATGAAGAAGAATTTTTGCCAGCGTACCTAGAAAAATTTGGCTCTGAACCAACTGCTCCCTACCATGCCCATGCTTATGATGCCACTTTCATGATTCTGGATGCGATTACGGAATCTGCTCAACTAGGTGCAGATGGCACAATCCTCATCGGACGGCAGGCATTGCGCGATGCGTTGTTTGCCACCGCTGGTATGGAAGGCATCACCGGTACCATCACTTGTGATGAATTTGGTGACTGTGCCGATCCCAAAATTGCTATTAGCCAGGTTCAAGATGGCGATTTTGTGCCAGTATCTGCTGCGGCTGAAGAAGCAATGGCAGACGATGGGGCTTTTGAATGCACCGACGAACTTGGTTGTGTGGAAGTTGCCCCCGGCGACGCCATTCAGTTGGCTTCTGCTCTGGTTATCTCTGGCCCGAATACTGAGTTGGGTTTAGATTCCCAATGGGGTGTTGAAATTGCGTTGGAGTTCTTTGGTGATGTTCTTGGTCATCCAGTCGAACTGCAAGCTGAAGATGACGGCTGCTCCGCTGAAGGTGGACAGACCTCTGCTCAGAAAATCGTCTCCAACCCCGACATCGTAGCGATGATTGGCACAAGCTGCTCTGGCGCTGGTGTACCTGCTGCCAAAATCATCACGGATGCTGGTTATGTGATGGTTTCCCCGTCCAATACCGCCCCGTCTCTGACAGACCCGGAACTGCACCAAGCTGGTTATTTACGTACCGCTCACAATGACAAAGTTCAGGGTCGTGCCATGGCTGAATTCGCCTTTAATGAACTGGGTGTAACCAAAGCCGCCGCTATCCACGATGGCGACCCCTATACCGAAGGTTTGGCCTCTGTGTTTGCTGCGGCATTTACAGAATTGGGTGGTGAAATGGTTGCCTTTGAAGCAGAAGCGGCTGACGCGACAAACGTTGAACCGCTGTTGACTTCTGTTGCTGCCGCTGGTCCCGAATTCATCTACTACCCCGTGTTCATCCCGTTGGGTTCTTTGCTGACCAATACGGCCGCTGAAGTTGCTGGGTTAGAAGGCGTCATTTTGGCTGGTGCTGATGGTGTGCAATCTCCGAGTTTCTTGGAGAACACCGCAGGTACCTCTGATGGTATGTACGTTTCTGGCCCTGATTTGAGCTTTAGCAATACCTTCTATGAAGAAGAGTTTTTGCCAGCTTATATGGAAATGTTCGGTACAGAACCAACTGCTCCGTTCCATGCTCATGCGTATGATGCCACGGTGATGGTGTTGAATGCGATTATTGCTTCCGCTAAACAAGATGCGGATGGTACACTGCTCATCGGCCGTCAAGCGTTGCGCGATGCGTTGTTTGCCACATCAGGTATGGAAGGTATCACCGGCACTATCACTTGTGATGAGAATGGGGACTGCGCTGATCCAAAAATCGCTGTGAGCCAAGTTCAGGACGGCGATTTTGTCCCAGTTTATCCCACTGAGTAAGTTTTTTTACCGGTAGGTTTATCCGGATCGGGTGTGTAAGATTTTGATGAATAGGCTCCGGTGCAACTGGAGCCTATTCCTTATATTTTGCAAGTGGGAGTTTGTCCGTTTTCCGGCTATTAGATGTGTGGCTTCACCCATGGTGACGCTGCCATACCCTGTCATTGGAGCAAGTGAATATGTCGAACCGTTTTCGAGACGTCGATTATTTAGGAATTATTCTTTGGGTATTTCGAGCCGTTGTGATCGGCATGGTGCTGTATGGCATCATCAACAAGATATTTTTCGGGGCTGGAAATCATTATGATTTTAAGACCTGGGTGGATTTCTTTGTCTCAGGTATTTCCCAGGGCAGTTTGTATGCCCTGATCGCTTTGGGCTATACGATGGTCTATGGCATTTTGTTTATGATTAACTTTGCCCACGGTGAATTTTTTATGTCTGGGGCGATGACAGCTACGGTGTTTATTGCAGCGTCCCTCGCTAATTCTGGCTTTTTGGATGAGCAACCGTTTATTAGTTTGGTGTTAATTACGATGGCCTCTGTGGTGACGGCGATTGGTGTTTCGTTATTAACGGAGCGAATTGCTTACCGGCCGCTGCGGAATGCGCCTCGTTTAGTGCCGTTGATTACGGCGATTGGGGCGTCTTTCTTTTGGCAATATTTTTTCCGGGGTTTGTTTGGTTCTGCTATTATTCCTTTCCCGGTGCCTGAGGCGCTAGACGGCCGTTGGGTGATTTTAGGCTATCCCATTTTGAAGACCCGGGTGATTGTGATGGTGACAGCGTTCATCTCCCTTATCGCCCTCAATATGTTCATCAAGAATACGAAGACGGGGAAAGCCATCCGCGCGGTTGCTGAAGATAAGGATGTGGCGGCGCTGATGGGTATTGATGTCAACCGCACTATCACACTGACCTTTGCTATTGGCGCGGGCATGGCAGGTATTGCCGGTGTGTTGTGGGGCTTGGTGTTCAAGCAGGTGAATTTTTATATGGGCTTTGTACCTGGCATCAAAGCGTTTACAGCGGCGGTGTTAGGTGGTATCGGTAGTATCCCTGGGGCAGCGATAGGTGGCTTGATTTTAGGTGTTGTGGAAGCGGTGGGGCCGCCTTTGTTTTTGGAAGGGTTGGGTATTTCCGGTGCGCACCAGTTGAAAGATGTCATTGCCTTTACGCTGCTGGTTTTG
>JACSSI010000607.1 GCA_014879345.1 Anaerolineae bacterium
ACATGGCTGTAAACGGCCGTTTTCCCTGATTGCAACAAGCGGAAGCGTGACACACCTGCCACCACATAGGCGTGGTCATCATCTGTGGCAATGAGGGTGGCGCCGATGAGCTGTAAGCAGCCGCCCAGCAGCGCGGGATGTAGATGGTAGCCGGTGGCTGCTGTTTCACGAGGAAGCTGCACAAAACCAAACGCTTCACCGTCATGGCGGTTGATTTGCTGAATCCCTTGAAAAGCCGCGCCATAAGTGAGACCGTTTCGGGCAAGCTGCTGGTAATAGGCGTTGACGGGTAGTTCTTCCAGGCAGCGTTCTTTGATAGTCGAGATAGGTTCGATTTCGGGCAGCGTCCGTGTCACAGGCACGACATCGGCACTGGCGGTAACATCTGCCGTAGCAACCAGTTTCCACTCATCGCCATTGCCCTGGCTGAAAATACGTATCGTGGCCTGTCCTTCCTGCCAGGGGGAGACCGCCACCTGCATCATTTTTTCATCGTTTTCTGGCAGCGTCAGCATTTCCAGAATCTGCAAATTGCGGAGTTCGATGGCTTGTGTACCCACTGTTTGCACAGCGGCAGCCCAGGCCATTTCCAAAAAGCCTGCGCCGGGGAAAAGCGGAATATCGAAGACCCGATGATCACTTAGGTAAGCGGGATCATCAATCGCCAGTTGTGACGAAAAAACGGTTTCTGGCAGCAGCGGTGATGCCAGTTTTTCATGCAGCAGGGGATGGATTGCTTCATGGTGACTGCGCCGCTTCTCTTTGGGCGGATCGATCCAGTACCGTTTTCGTTCAAAGGGATAGGTGGGCAGGGTGATGCGTCTGCCGGTGTGGGCGTGGAAGGCTTGCCAATTCACGGCAATGCCGCTGGTGAATAACGTGCCCAGACCGAGCATAATCTGGGTATTGTCGCTTGTTTTGGGGCGCAGAGAGGGTATCCAGGTGGCGGCATAATTGTCGGGCAGGCAGCGCTGCGCCATGCCCAGCAATGTCGGTTGGGGACCGCATTCCAGGAAGAGTGCGTAACCACGCTCTGCCAGGGTTGTCATGCTGTCGGCAAAGCGCACGGACTGCCGGATGTGGGTGCGCCAGTAAGCGGCGGTCATCACTTCTGGGCCTGCGATGCTGCCGCTGACATTGGAGATGAGGTCGATTTGTGGCGCGGCAAAGGTGATTCCGGCGGCTACGTCGGCAAATTCGGCCAGAATAGGATCCATGAGAGGGGAATGGAAGGCATGAGAGACGGTTAGTGCTTTAGCTTTGATACCCTGGTTTTCTAATTGTTCAAGAATCTCAGCAACGGCCGTTCCCATTCCAGAAATGACGATATTGGTTGGCCCATTGACGGCTGCAATTGAGACTTGCTCAGCATACGGAGCAATGGCTGCCTGCACTTGTGCTTCGTCGGCAAACACGGCGGCCATACTGCCTCCGGCGGGTAAACTGCCCATCAACCGTCCCCGAGCGGCGATGAGGCGCAGGCCATCTTCGAGGGAGAAGACACCGGCAACGCACGCTGCTACATATTCACCAACACTATGCCCCATAACGGCCGTTGGCTCAATGCCCCATGATTTCCACAATGCTGCCAGGGCGTATTCCAGGGCAAACAAAGCAGGTTGTGTATATTGCGTCTGGTCAATTAAGGCGGCGTCTGCTTCATTTTCCGGGAACAGGATGGAGAGCAAGGGCTTGTCTAATAACGGCCGTAGCATCTCGTCACAGGTTTCGATTGTTTCGCGGAAAACAGGTTCGGTGTTGAACAGTTCCTGACCCATGCCCGCAAATTGCGCGCCTTGCCCGGTAAAGAGAAAGGCGATCGGCGGCTGTTTTGTGGAATTGAGTTCGTTATAAATAACCTGGTTGGGGCTGGCCTGTCCAGCAGCGAAATCAGCCAGGGCTGTCTGGGCTGTTTCCAGGTTGTCGGCAGTGATGGCGAGACGGTGCAGCAGGGGAGAACGGCCGTTGTTGGCTGTGTAAGCGGCATCTGCCAGGGATATGGCCGGGTTTGCCGCGAAATAGGCGGCATACTGGCCGCTTAACGTTTCCAGCGCCGTTTTGCTTCTGGCAGACAGGGTGAGTAACTGCTGGGGGCGGACAGCTTCTGCCTGTTTCACCTGGGGGGCAGGCGGTGCTTCTGCGATGAGGTGGGCATTGGTGCCACTGAAGCCAAATGAACTCACGGCTCCGGTTAAACGGCCGTTTCCCGCTTCCAAATCCATGCCATCAACTGGTACTCTGACGGGCAGATCGGGCCAGGGGATGAACTGGTTGGGTGTGTCCATGTGCAGATGGGGCGGCAGTTTTTTCTGGTTGAGCACCAGTACCAGTTTAATGAACCCGGCAATGCCTGCCGCCGATTCCAGGTGGCCGATATTGGTTTTAACGGAGCCGAGCAGTAACGGCCGTTCTGCCGAGCGGCCCGCCCCATACACTTCACTTAAAGCCTGCACCTCAATGGGATCGCCTAATGCCGTACCCGTGCCGTGTGTTTCCACAAAATCGACCTGATCCGGTGTCATCTGGGCGTTGACGAGTGCGGCACGAATGACAGCTTCCTGGGAGGGGCCATTGGGAGCGGTCAGCCCGTTGCTGCGCCCATCCTGGTTGACAGCTGAACCACGAATAACAGCCAGGATTTGATCTTCATCAGCAATGGCATCAGACAAGCGCTTGAGCACGACCATGCCGCACCCTTCCGCCCGCACAAAACCATCGGCCGAATCTGCAAAAGCTTTACAACGGCCGTCGGAGGCCATCATATTGGCTTGTGAAAGAGAAATCGTGGTGGGGAATGTGAGTACTGCATTCACGCCGCCAGCCAGCGCCATGTTACATTCCTGGTTGCGCAAACTCTGCACAGCCAGGTGTAATGACACTAAAGAGGAAGAACAAGCCGTATCAACAGACACGCTTGGCCCCTGCAAGCCTAGCACATAAGAGAGGCGTCCTGAGGCCACGCTGTAGGCGCCGCCTGTGGAAACGTAGATGTCAATCTTGTCCAGATCATGCTTTGTCATCTGGTGGTAATCTGTGTTGCAGATGCCTACAAAGACGCCAGCGGTGGAACCGTTTAAACTGTCCGGCGCGTAGCCAGCACGTTCCAGTGCTTCCCAGCTAACTTCTAGCAACATGCGCTGCTGGGGATCCATGGTGACGGCTTCTCGCGGGGTAATGCCAAAAAATTGGGGTTCAAACTGGTCAATATTATCAACGAATCCGCCCCAACGTGTTGCCATTTTCCCTGGAGTGGCTGGGTCTGGATCATAAAATTCCTCGATATCATATCGAGATGCTGGAATTTCTGTAATGGCGTCAGTGCCGTTGGCCAGGAGTTCCCAAAATTCTTCCGGGGAATTGGCGCCACCGGGAAAACGACAACTCATGCTGATGACAGCGATAGGTTCCGGCTGCTCTGCTTTTTCAAGTTTGGCTTGCAGTTCAACCGCCAGCAGGGCTAGTCGTTTGGGTGAAAGTTTGCTAATACGTTCTAAAAATTCTCTATTCATCAGTTAAGTTCTCAGATAATCCCATTTCCGCAAAGAGTTTGTCTACGTCATCATCGGATAAGGATTCTAAATCGTCTAGCAGAGATGGGTTTGCTTCTACCTTTGTTTCGACTTCAGCGGTTTCTGTTTCAGCGTTGTCCAGGGTTACATTTTGCAGCAAAAATCCTGAAATGGCGACTGTTGTGGGGTAGTCGAAGATGAGGGTGGCGGGTAACGGCCGTTTCAAGTCCA